>JAKLPV010000193.1 GCA_022013685.1 Anaerolineae bacterium | reverse complement strand
GAAACGCTTGTCTTTCTGGCTGTGAACGTGAATGTTCCCTTTTCCAGTTTGACCTCTTGCCGGACAGGCAATATTCGGGCAAAATATCTCTTGTGGGTTCATTGGCAACTCTCAAGGATGTCGTAGTCCTATCAGTTTGCCTCTGAACCCTTTCTTTTGTCAAGTTTCTACCACTCCACGTTTTACTGGGGTGACACCAAACATATTCGGAGCGGTTTTTTTGTTTGACAAAATCAGCAATTATTGGCCCTGGCCTGGTTGAGCCAGGTCAATTGCCTTGAGTTCAAAATAGGCATCCAGAACCAATTTTACCATCGGGCCGGCCACGCTGGCGCCTTCACCACCGTTATAAGCAAAGGCCACGACCACAATTTCAGGGTCGTCAAATGGCGCGTAAGCCACCGTCCAGGAATGGGTCGGCCAGGCGCCAAACTGGCAGCGGTTGGCTGCCTGGGCAACGTTATCACAATATTCCGCTGTGCCGGTCTTGCCAGCCGCCGCATAAGGGGAATCGCCGAAAATATCGCGTAAGGTCCCTTGCGGATCGGTCACAGCCAGGCGCATTCCCTCCTGAACTTTTTGGACAACATCGGGCCGAACGGTTTTCATAACGTTCATCTCGGTACAAAAACCAGAATCGCAGATATAGTCCGCAATCATGGGGTCAACCGTGATGTCCCAGCGCTGAACCGGGGTGAATGGGGAAATCCGACGGCTCTCTAAATCGCCTTCATTGAGAGACGTTGAGAAAGTATACAATCCAGGGTAAGGCATGTAACCGCTGCGGCCATCTGGATCACCCAATTTGGGGCTCCTCGAGAAAGTGCCATCCGAATTTTCCCAAAATTCAAGAACGCGGCCCTCGTTGTCGGTGATATCCTGGATCAAGGTCGGTTTCATCAGCTTGCCGTTGTTGGCAATCGTCGCAGCAGACATCAACACTTGCAACGGCGTTGACAGCACATACCCCTGACCAACCGAGGCGATATAAGTATCGCCAGTGGACCAGTTCTCGCCTTGATTGATACGCTTCCAATCACGGGTGGGGATCAGCCCATCAACCTCGTAAGGCAGCTCAATTCCAGTGGCCTGGTCGTAGCCCAATGCGCGGGCATATTCACGCAGCCGGTCGATCTCAAGACCGTTAGGAATTTCCTCCTTATAACCGCCGCCCAGTTTATAGAAACAAACGTTACTGGAATACGCGATGCAATGAACAAAATCAAGGCTGCCGAAACCTTCCGGGTTCAAAACTCCATTTCGGTTGTAAATCCAATCGACGAAGGGGCGCTCCAGGCCGGGATCGTTCGGCGAAAAAGACTCGGTTAGGACCAGGAGGCCAGGAGTATCAATGATGGTTGAAGGGGTGACAATACCTTCGTTCAATGCGCCCAAAGCCGTGGAAAGTTTGAAAACCGACCCAGGCGGGTACTCGCTTTGAACCGCATGATTCAAGAGCGGTTTGCGCGGATCTTCAAATAATTGATTGTAGTAATAGGCCGGGATAAATCGCGCCAGGCGGTTATTCTCAAACGACGGATAAGAAACCATCGCAAGAACTTCACCTGTCTTGGGATTCATCGCCACAATGACACCACTGGAGATATTAATGCGGCCCAGGTAGGCATTCCAGCCGTTGATTTCACGCTGGATGCCGGAATCAGCCGCCTGTTGCAGGCGGGTATCCAGCGTCAGGGTCAGGTTGCTGCCTGCCAGCGGGGCGACAGGCGGCTCAAGGTTGCGCAGTTCCTGCCCGGCCACGTCAACTTCAACAACACGCTCCCCGTTTCTTCCCGACAAAACATCTTGAAAATAAGCCTCAACGCCAGAATAGCCAACTTTGTCGCGCCGGGTCACAAAGCCAAGGGATTCGTAGTACTCAACCTGGAGCGCCGGAATTGGCCCCAAAAAACCGATCACGGTTGAGGTCAAGACACCGGTCGGATAGTCACGCACCGGCTCAACCTGAACTGCCACACCGGGCCAATCGACCGCTTTTTCTCGCACCTTCAAGGCAACTTCCTCACTGACATTACACTGGATTGGCACCGGGCTGTAGGGCGAATTGGACGCTCCCAGTTCCACCAGTTGAGTGATGCCCGGCCCCGGGACACAGGCCGCAAATAATTTGGCATCATCAACAGTGCCGCTATTGACCGGGACGCCGGTCATCTCTGAGAGTTGTCGATAGATTTGCTGGATGTCTGAGAGGTCATCCGCCTGGTAAGCCGGGGTGATAACAATATTGTACGAGGCAACATTGCGCGCCAGGATAATGCCATTGCGGTCATAAATAATTCCGCGCGGAGCCTGGTCGCTGATCTGGCGGGTACGATTGTCATCAGACTGCGCCATACGAAAATCAAACTCCAATACGGTCAGGCTGAACAAGCGTATGACAATAAAAACTGAGGCAAAGAAGAAAGCGCCATACAAAACCCAGGCGCGCCAGGGCTGAAAATTGGTTCGAGGTATCGAATTTATACTCATACGAACTCCTCCGATGGGTAAACCCAAACCGCCAAATCACGCATTAACGAATGGATTGGGATCGCCAGTAAAAAGTTCAGAAACAGGGTCGGCAGGGTTATCAGGCTAAGAGCATCCTCCAGCAATATAGGAGAACCCAAAAAGCGCAAGGCGAGAAAAGACAGTAGATGCATCAAGAGCGTTCCCAAAAAGCTGAGCGTAAACATAGCCAGGATTGGCAACTGCCATACCTGGTGTTGGATAAAACGCGCCAGCAGCACCACAAGGAAATAACCGCCAAAATACACAGCCGGGGGCAGCGCCGAGAAGAAAGATGCAAAAACGCCAGCCGCAATAGCCCAGGTCCAGGCCATTTCAACGCGTTCTTGTAACGCCCAGGCAGCCAAAAACAGCAAAGGCAAATCAATTGTACCGGAAAGCAAAGGAATACGACTTGCCACTGCTGACTGGACGATAAATACCAGCATCAACAAAGGAAATACAACCAGATTTTTCATTGAATCAGGGAACGGGAATGAGCGGCGAAATATCGACGGGCCGGAAATCGGTGAGGATCAGCACGATCTTGAGCGAGGAAAAATCCACCACCGGCTGAATGGAGGCCTGCTGGAAAATATCGCTATCGCGCCTGCGGACATTAAGAATCTGACCAACGATCAAATCAGAAGGATAGCCACCGCCAAGGCCCGAAGTAAGCAGGATATCGCCAACCTCCAGGTTAACATCCTGGGCAACCAGATCGAGGAAAAGATCGCCCGAAACTGAACCAGACAGAACTGCATCGCGTTCGGCTTTTTCAAGCCGCACGCTAACCGCCGAGGCCGGATCGGTGATCAATTGAACACGGGCTGCATTGCTGATAACCGCATCCACCCGCCCTACCAGGCCCTGATCGGTTACAACCGGCATTCCTCGCCGGATTCCGTCTGCTGAACCGCGGTCGATAATAATATAGTGTAAGAAAGGGCTGGGATCGCGGCCAATAACGGAGGCCGCCGTGTAAATATTTTCAGGGTTGGAACGTGAAAAATTGACCAGCGCCGCCAAAGACTGAGTCTCAGCCACCTGTCGCTGGTATTGCAATACCTGGGCTTGCAGGCGCGAAACTTCTTCTTCCAGGCGGGCGTTTTCCTGGCGAAGCGTGGTTGAATCGCGCGGCAAGGTAATAAATTCCTGAACCGCTACATAACGCACCGAAAGCCAGGACTGAGCCGAGACCAGCGCAGTGTTCAGGCCAGTCGAAGCAAAGTTCAGATAACCCCCCAGGGCAAGCGCAAGGATTCCGGAAACCACTAGAAAAAGGATTGCCGCCTGCGCAGAACGTGAAAATAAATCTTTCATAGCAAATTTCTAAAGGTACAACCAATTACCTCAAACGCAAAACAAAAAGGAGCGCGAGGCCAAGAATATGTGTTAGCCAGCGCGATGTCGCGTGCTGCCGCGCTCCAGGCTCACCAGGTAGTGACGCATATTGTCAAAATCGCCCAAAACCACGCCAGCCCCGCGAGCCACGCAAGTCAGCGGGTCTTCCGCCTGCCATACGCGCAAGTTTAGGTCATCTGCCAGACGCTCGTCAAGGCCTTGAAGCAGGGCCCCACCACCAGCCAGGCAGATGCCGGTATCCATCAGGTCGGCCACCACTTCGGGTGGGACTTCATCGAGCGCATCGCGGATCGTATCAAGGATAACTTGCACCGATCCCGAAAGCGCGTCTCGCATTTCAACGGAAGAAACTTCAACAGATTCGGGCAAACCTGTCACCAGGTTGCGCCCACGCACTTCCATTGTCTTCTCTTGCGGAAGCGGATAGGCCGAGCCAATTTTCATTTTTACCTGCTCGGCAACGCCTTCGCCGATCAACAGGTTGTACTTGGTGCGAATGTACTGAACAATATCCTGATCCATTTCATCGCCAGCTACACGCAAAGAGCGGGCAACAATAACACCCCCCATCGACATAACCGCCACTTCGGTCGTGCCACCGCCAATATCGACCACCATCGAACCTTTGACATCCGCAACGGGCAAACCAGCGCCCAATGCTGCCGCCACAGGCTCTTCGATCAAATATGCTTCACGCGCGCCAGCAGACATGGCAGCGTCATACACGGCGCGTTTTTCCACTTCAGTTACGCCAGCCGGAATGCCAATGACCACGCGCGGACGGGCAAACGGCACAATACTCTGTTCGTGCACCTGACCGATAAAATAATTAAGCATATCTTTGGTAACATTAAACTCAGAAATCACCCCGTCACGAACGGGACGCACGGCAACGATATTTCCCGAAGTACGCCCCATCATTTCTTTTGCCTTCAAACCCACAGCCATCGGCTCACGGGTGCGCTTATCGACCGCCACCCACGACGGTTCATTAATCACAATACCTTTGTTGCGCACAAAGACCAGGGTATTTGCTGTACCCAGGTCTATGCCTATATCAAGCGAAAAGAACCCTAAAATCCAATCCAAAGGATTGAAAGCCACAAATTACTCCTTAAAAAGGGCGGGGTTTAGGCCGCCTCTCGAAATTGACTTCTGCGTAAAATATCCATTTACACACGCAAGGTCAGGAAAGATCCTGACCCGTGACGCGTAAAATCATCGGACGATTATACCATGTCAGTAATTTTTCAAAAATTTCTATCGACAATGTAAAGTGCCAGCTCAGCCAGGGCGGATTTTTCAACGGATGGATGGAACTGATCGATCAGAGCCAGAGCGCGATCCACCCGTTGGCGAGCCTCGCCGACAGCTTGCTGAATGGAATCGCTCATTCGAATCGACTGCACCAATCTCTCCATACGATCACGGTTGCCCCATCCGCCATCTTTTAGCAGGCGCACATCATCATCTTCTGGATGGTTTTCAAGGTAATACAAAGCCGGCAAGGTCACCAAGCCCTGCAAAAGGTCAGAGCCGACCGGCTTGCCGACCGCGGCCTGATCGCCGGTAAAATCGAGCACATCGTCCATGATCTGGAAAGTGATGCCAAGCTCATAGCCAAACAAACGAATGGCCTCGATAACATCCTCGCTGGCCGGGCTGACCATCGCCGCCGAGCGGGTGGACATCTCGAATAAGGAAGCGGTTTTGGCGTAAATGCGCTGGTAATAATTGTCAAAAGAAATCGAACCGCGCGCAGTAAACAGTTGGGTCAGTTCGCCGCTAACGATCACTGCCAAAGTTTCGGCAAAACCCTTCATCAATGGCAGGTGATCGGCTTCTGCAGCCAATTTTGCCGCGCGGGCAAACAGGAAATCGCCCGTCAACACAGTCGCCGCGGGGGACCAGCGCGCGTTCAGGGTTGGCGTGCCGCGCCGCAAGAGCGAACCATCGATCAGGTCATCGTGAACAAGCGTGGCCGTATGCAGCATCTCGACCGCCGCGCCAAGCGTCACCAGCTTGTCTTCGGGCGCGCCAAGCATATGGCCGACCAGAAAAACCAGGGTCGGGCGAATACGTTTGCCGCCAGAGGCCAGTAAATGGTCAAGCGCAGCGCTCAAGTCAGAATGATCTTTTTCATCTGCCTGGGCGCGCATGCGCTTTTCTACTAATTGAATTCCGTCTTGAACTGTTGCGAAAAAGGAAACCGTGCTCAAACGCCGCCTCCCCAGCAGAAAAGCCGCGCCGCGTTGGCAGATGTGATTCTTGCGACTTCCTGCGGGTCTATTTTTTGGATTTCCCCAATTTTATCAGCAATATAACCCACAAAGGCAGGTTCATTGCGTTTGCCCCGCCGGGGAACGGGCGCCAGAAACGGAGCATCCGTTTCGATCAGAATTTTAACCAACGGCAAGGCAGCTACCACCCGCCGTTTCGCTTCAGCATTTTTATAGGTAACCGGGCCGGTGATGCCGATGTAGAAGCCCAAATTGAGAGCTTGGTCTGCTATTTGGCGGGTACCGCTAAAAGAGTGCAACACGCCCGGGCGTTCAGCCAGCGGATTCGCATCCACCCGCAGCCGGGTTACCCATTGCTCCAGAATTTTGAGCAAATCTGTCGCGCAGTCCCCGGCTTCGGCATCTGCAGCTTCGCGCAGATGGATCACCACTGGCAGGTTGACCCGCGCCGCCAGGTTTAACTGCTCGATCAGTGCGCGCTGCTGCACATCGCGCGGGGCTGAATCCCAGTAATAATCCAGGCCTGTTTCGCCGATGGCAACCACCTTTTCGTTTTTGCACAGTGTTTCCAGCCGGGGCAGGCTGTCTTCGCGCCACTGAAGCGCGTCAGTCGGGTGAAAGCCAACCGCGGCATATAACATTGGGTTAGATCCGGCCAGTTTGACGGCCCGCAGGCTGGAGGCAAGGTCGAGTCCCGGAATCAGGATACGGGTCAGGCCAGCCACCCTGGCTCGATCCAGCACTTCGTGGCGGTCGACGTCGAATTTTTCAAAATCGAGATGACAGTGGGTATCGGTAAGACTCATGCGATGTGATTATAACAGCCCACACAGGGGAGAATTGCACACAATTAGTGCCATTTTGGCGGCGATTGTTACAAGAGCCGTTATCTGCACAAGGATGGAAAAACGTATAGGCGCGATGAATTGCTTGCTCTCCATCGGCAATTCAAATTTCTTTACAGGCTGATTTACTGAAGAGTGATTCCGGCTAACCGGTCACCAGATGCGCGGGCAGGTAATCGGTACGGTTCAAGTAGCAAATTGTCAGGTCCGAATGGTTGATATCGAAGCGGCTGATGGAACAGTTACTGAGCAAGAACCACGATCTCAGGCCTTGGGCCGCCTGCCGCCAGGGGAGTTTGAGCATGGCGCACATCAGATGCATAAAAAATCCACCATGACTGACAATAGCCACATGATGTTCGGGCTGCCCGTCCTGATCGCCGTGACGCGCCAGCAGATCGGCCAAAAACCGATCGGCGCGCGGCTGGCGCTCTTCGTCGCTTTCAAAGGGTCGATTTTTCCACCAGCCACTCTCGTCCAGGTCAGCAGGCAGACTGAGTTCAGGAACATGCTTCTTGAAATAAGAGCGGGGTTTGCCCGGCAGGCCGCTGAGCTTCGTTTCTGTTTCACGGCTGAAAATGCCGCCGGTTTCGTGGATGTCAGGCCAGGCAACAAACGGGATTTTGAGCGCGCGGGCAACCGGCGCGGCGGTGTGCGCAGCGCGCTCCATCAGGCTGCAATACAGATGCGTCAGGCCAAAACCATGACGATTATGAACATCCCAATTCGGGTTGGGCTGGAGTTCCTGGTTATTTTTCAAGAATTCGGCCAGCCGGCGGGCCTGTTCGATGCCATTCCCGGTCAGGGCCGGGTCGGAACTTGGCTGGTAAGTGTCATCACCCCAGCCAGCATTGTTTTGAGATTGTCCATGGCGGATGTAATACAATTTCATGATTCAACCTTTATCATTTCTACCAAATTTCTAACCCTCTCCGGCTCATTCGCCCCATCCAGTAACTCCAGCGCCTCAACCACCGGCGCAATCCGCTCACGCGCAAGTGAGGTATCGCCCTGCTTAAATGCCGACAACGCCAGTTCGGCCCGGATTTCGGCGATCCGCCCAGGGTGGGGAACAAAATCGTGGCGCAAGTCGAGGGCGCGAGTCAAGGCCCGATCTGCAGCATCAAAATTGTTGTCAGCCAGTTCAATTCTGCCCAGGTAATAAAAAGCATTCGCAAGGCTAGTTTTATCGCCTGCCGCCTCGGCCAGATCTATGGCCGCGCGGGCGTTTTCACGGCCCTCGGCCAGGCGTCCCTGAACGCAATCGAGCAGACTCAAATTGCCGAGCGTTTCGCCCTCAGCCTGGCTGTTTTCGCTCTGACGATAAAGCGCCAGGGCCTGCAAGTAACTCGTCCGAGCGGCATCATAATCTTTCAGACAAAAATAGGTTGCCCCCAGGTTATTGAGCGCCGAGCACTGCCCGCGCGGGTTACCCATTTCACGATGGATCTCGAGCGACTGACGGCTGTATACCAGCGAACCTGCCAGATCCCCTCGGTCGGCCAGCACATTCGACAGGTTATTGAGCGCCTTGGCCTCACCCGGTCGGTTTCCCAGTTCGCGATACAAACCGAGCGCTTGTTCGTAATGCGCCTGCGCCGCTGTCAGATCACCCAACTCCCACTCGACTGTACCAAAATTATTGAGCGTGGCGCTCTCGCCGCGCAAATCTCCCAGCTTGCGCGCCAACACCAACGATTGACGATAAAGCTTAACCGCCAGAGCATAGTCACACAGCCGGTTGGCGATATTGCCCAGTTCGCGCAGGCAATCGGCCTCGATACGCTTATCACCCGTCTGGCGCGCCAACGCCAGCGACTTTTCGAGCACCGGCTGCGCCACCTCGCCTTCGCCTTTGGCGTTGAACGCCTGTCCTTCGATCAACAGGGCGCGCGCCGACCCGCTCACCGAACGCGCCAGCGCAATTGCCTCGTCGTGACGTGTCTGCGCGTTATAGATACGCGCCAGTTCGAGGGCAATTGCGTCTTTCAAATCGGATGGCAAGGCGACTTGACAATTCGCCGCGCGGAAGAGTTCTTCGCCCTCTGAGAGCGGCCCGCGCAGGGTGTAAAGGAGCGATAAACCCGGCAGCAGGTCGGCCGTTAAACCGACATCTCCTGCAACCGATCCTTCCCATGCTGCCCGCAGGTTTGCGCGTTCTGTCTGGAGCATATCCAGCGCCGAAGCGGTCAACGCCCCATCAAAGCATGACGCCAAGCGGGCATAATATACCCCGTGTCGATGACGCGCCGCTTCAACATGTTCCAGCTTTTCGGCAGCAAACTGACGGATGGTTTCATGCAGGGCGTAGCGCCCATCAGAGTCGCGGCGCAGGAGTGATTTGGCAGCCAACTCAGCCAATTGGAGGCTGGATATTTCGGCAACAGTCAGGGCTGCCTCGGCGCTGAATCCGCCCACGAAAACAGATAAATCTGCCAGCCGCGCCCGTTCCTCAGGGGAGAGTAAATCCCAGGAATGTTCAAAAACCGCCCGCAGGCTGGCATGGCGTCCCGGCAGGTTACGAATGCTGGGGGCCAGGCTGTCAAAGTTTTTGCGCAAGTCCGCGGCGATCTCTTCCACGATCTTTTCGGCAACCGTTGCGGCGGCCAGTTCGACCCCGAGCGGCAGGCCTTCGACCATCCGGCAAATGTCCAGCACCGCCGGGGTGCGTTCGGGAGTCAGCTCAAAGTGGCGGTCGGCCTGAATGGCGCGCTCCGCAAACAGGGCGAGGGCGGCTGCGGGTTGATTTTGCTCGTTTGGCGGCGCCACAGGCCGAGGGGAGTTCGTTAGCGGGAGTCCTGCCAGCGGGTAAACCCACTCCTCGCGCAGACATAGCTTCTCGCGCGAGGTCACCATCCATTTAATCCCGGATGCGCAACGAAAAAATTCGCTCCAGGCTTCGCTTTCAGAAGCGAGCTGTTCGAAATTATCGAGCACAATCAGCATTTGGCGCTGGTTGAGGTTTTCGCAGATGAGTTTTCGCAAGTCTGCGCCAGGAGCGGCTTGCAGTCCGAGCTTTTCTGCCAGCATGAGCAAGGCCGCGGCGCGATCGGACACGGCAGCGAGGTGGACAAAGTGAATGCCATCGTGATACAGGCCAGCGTGATCAAGGGCAACTTGCAGGGCCAGGCGCGTCTTACCGGCCCCACCCGGGCCAAGCACGGTCAACAAGCGACAGGATGGGTTGGCGAGCATCTCGGCTAGTTCAGCCCGCTCTTTTTCGCGTCCAACAAAAGATGCCGGGGGGTTGGGCGGCAGGGGCGGCAGCCTGGGGGCAAGCAGATTACTGCTTTGGATTTGTTCGGCCAGCAGGCGGGTAGAGCGGGTTGGTTCAAGGCCAAGTTCGGCTTGCAGGACGCGGCAGCAGACAGCGTACTGGCTCAGGGCTGCACTGCGCTGGCCTTCATAAGCCAATAAACGCATAACCTGGGCGTGAGCTTCCTCGCGCCAGGGTTCGAAGCGCACCTGCCGGAGGGCATATTGGCGCGCTGCGCTAAACTGCCCACGCCTTTCTTCATATTCTGCCAGGCTTGCCAGGACTTGGACAGCCTCAATTTGCAAGTTTTCGCGGGTCAAGAGCAGCCATTCTTCAAAAGGCTGGCTGTCTGGCAGACCAAACCCAGCCAGGAATTCACCGGTATACAGATTGGCAATTTGCTGTTGGCGGCGCAAGCAGGACAGGCAGTTCTCCGGGCAGGCATGAGTATGTTCACGGCTTTCACGCAGCAAAACCCGAAAAGCCTGCACATCTGTCCAGACTTCGGCTTGGGTGCTCATTTGAACATCGGCGTTTGTGACATTCAAAAACGGGGTTGCGGTTTGTTCGGCCAGGACCTGGCGCAGGTTCGAGAGCGCCTGGCGCAGGCTCTGGCGGGCGCGTTCTTCTGGCTGTTCGGGCCAAAACAGGCTGGCAAGACTCTCGCGGCGGTGCGGACGGTCACTTTCGAGGGCCAGGTAGACCAGCAAGGCGCGCGCTTTATCGGTGGCAAACCCAGTCAGGGGGCTGCCACTGTATGCCGCATTAAATCCGCCGAAGAAGTGAAGAGTGAACATATCTTTTTGATTATACAAAGAAACAGGCTGTTTTGACGTTTTTTTGACACCCATTTGTTACAAAAAGCACATGAATACAACGCCCTATCGATCCTACCTGCTACGCTTGTGGCTGGAACCAAACGATCCTCCGCAGTGGCGCGCCATGCTCGAAAGTCCGGTCAGCGGTGAACGGCATGGGTTTGGCAGTCTCGAAGCCCTGTTTGCCTTTTTGGAGCAGGAGACAGGGCGGTTGGAAAGTAAAAAAAACTTACCACAAAGCCGCAACGAGGCAGAGACTCGCAGAAAGCATTAAAACTTTGCGCACCTGCGTTTCCCCAAAAAAGGAGACTCACTCATGAAAAAATTGATCCCATTTGTACTTGTCCTGATCCTGATTCTTTCCAGCCTGGCCTGTAACTTTGGCGCAGGGCCAAAATCCGAACCTACCCCGGTCGAGACGGATGGCTGCTGCCTGAACGAACCGGAAGCGCCACAGGAACCGCTGGCAACGGACGAACCATCCGCGCCAGCCCGGCCTGCTGCGTCACAGGAGTCGGGGCTGGAGAGCGGCTGGTATCCATTCACCAATGCCAACGTTGTGCGTGACCTAGTGGTCTACAAAGACGTCATCCATGCCGCCACGCTGGGCGGACTAATCACCTGGCGGCTCGATAGCGGCTATTCGATGCGCTACACCCCGCTGGATGGCATGGGACACGTCAGCGCAAACGCGATTGCCTACTGCGAAATTCCAGAACCAAGAATTCTTGTCGGCACATTGAGTGGAATCAGCGTCTACGACCCAAATAGCGGCCTTTGGAAGCAGGAACTGGCTTTCCCTGAAGACAGCCGGGTGGATGTGAGCAAGATCGAGCGCCTGTTCTGCGACCAGGCCAACAACCGCCTGCTGATCGGTTACTACGGCCTGGGCGTCCTTGACCTGAAAAGCGGTGACTTCCAACGTTTCACCAGCAAGGAAGGCCTGCTGTGGGATTCGATCTCTGATATTGCGGTCAGCGGCAAAGACATTTGGGTCGCCAGCGGTTACAAAGGCATTGCCCAAATCTCGAATGGCAAAATCACCACCTACAGCGCCGCCAACGGTATGCCCGATGAGCGCGCTTATTCCCTGGCCTTTGCCAAAGATGGGACGCTATGGGTCGGCGCTTCAAGCGGCATGATGTCCTTTAAAACCAACAAATGGACCATGTACGGCAGCGATACCCCCGCCAAACTGGGCGACATCAACGAAATCCGAATCGCTGCGGACGGGAAAATCTGGGCAGCCACCCTGCCCCTGGGGATCGGCCGCCTGTGCCAGTTCAACCCTCAGACCGGCGCCTGCGATGTGGACTTCAAAGAAACGGACAATCAGGGCATCTCGGCCCTGGCACTGACCGAATCGGGCGCGCCGGTCTATGGCACAAGCAGGGGAGTCTACTTATTCGAGAACGGAGCAGCCAAAGCTTTCAAGACCGATGACCAACTCGCCAGCAACTACGTCGACTCGTTTGCTTCTGTGCCGAATACCCTTTCGGGCACAGGCGGCAGCCTTTGGGTCGGCACCGATGGCGGCATCCAGGTTCTCGACCCGGCCAACCCGACGGGCGCGTGGACAACCTTCCGGCAAAGCGAAATCCCCGAAATGGGCGGCAATTGGGGCAAAGCGATAGCAGTTGCTTCCGATGGAACCGTATGGATAGCATCCACCAACGGCAGCGCCAGCCGCTACAAGAACGGCGCATGGACGATTTTCAAGGATATTTACTCCTTTGATACCGTGGCAATCGACAGTCAGGGCCGCGCCTGGTTTGGCGATGACAGCAAAGGCGTCATCGTCCTGAATGCAGACGGCTCCCAGGCCATGACCCTGACGACCGCCGAAGGTCTGCCCGGTGACAACGTCCAGGCCATCGTGACGGATCTATCCGGACGAGTCTGGATCGGCACCAACGAAGGTCTTGCAAAATACGAAAACGGCGCGTTGGATGTGGTTTTCGACAAAGACAGCAAAGAAATTCCGAACAAATATATTCGCGCCCTGGCCCTGGATGACAACGGGGCATTGGTCATCGGTACTTTCACCGGCGTCGCCCGTTACGATGGCACAACTGTTGAAATCCTTGTTGATTTCCTGAAGGACGGTTTCAGCGAAGCCCGCCTGACCACGCTGGCAATCGCCCCAAGCGGCAACGTATGGGTCGGCACGGACAAAGGCCTGCTGACTTCAGACGGCTCTGGTTGGAAGTTGCTCACAACTGCCGACGGCCTGCTGACCAATTACATCTCCGCCCTGCATGTTGACCAGTTTGGTGCGGTCTGGGTCGGTGGCGGCGGCTCCAACTTCGATGGCGGCGGGATGTTGCAGATTGTGCCGTAAACGATACGATCGCAGGGGCGGCCCGGCAGGTCGCCCCTGCGCGGAATCGAAAAAGCTATGAACAGCTCTCACTTTTCCAAATATCGCCAATCCAGCTTCGCTCAACTAATAAGGAAAAATCCATGAAAACAAAGAACCCCCTTTTTGCGCTTTTTGTCCTGATCGCCCTGCTGCTTTCAGCCTGCCAAATCAATATGGTCACAGAAATCAACAAGGAAGGGGCCGGTGTGTACCGGAACGAGTTCGGCTTTACGGCAGAGGATGAAGCTGCGCTGGCTGAATTCGATTCCAGCCTCGATGATTTCTGCAACGACGTGGGCGAAGATATGCCAGAAGGCGCAACCTTCTACAAAGAAACGCGCAACAAAGATGAAACCTGGTGCGTTTTTGAATCCAGGTTTGCCTCGATCGACGGACTCAAAAGCATTTATGGCGAAACGGAAACCAGGATCAATCAACTTGACTTGACCGAAGGACAACTTACCTATGACCTTAGCCTTGACCTGAGTGGGGACGAGAATCCAGAACTCACGCAAACAAAAGTTTCCTGGGTTGTCAAAATGCCAGGCAAAATCCTTGAAAGCAATGCAACCGAGCAAAATGGCAACACCCTGACCTGGACACTGACCCCCGGCAAGCAAAATGACATCCGCGCAGTGAGTGAAGTCGGCGGGATAAACCTGGGCGGCGATTGGATTTGGTATCTGCTTGGCGGCGGCGCTTTCCTGTGCCTGTGCTGTTTCGTCCCGCTGGTGATCGGCGGCGTGGCCTTTTTCCTGATCCGACGCAAGAAAACATCTGAGATTTCGGCTTCCTGACCGCTGACTGGTCACGGGATACTGGATACAGAGTTCACCATGAACGATATCACCCTAAACCTGATTGTCCTGGCCGGCTTTGCCCTGCTCGGCGGGCTGGTTTTCCTGCTCGTGCGGCGCAAACAGGCATCCGAGGCGCAAGTCGTCCAAATGCTGGCCGCTGAAAAAGGCTGGAAAGTGGAATTCATCCGCGAGCCGCTGCTGTGGGGACAGCGGCTCACTTCCCCACGCTGGACACTGGAATCCCTCTCGCGGGCCAGCGGCAAGGAAAGCGGCCCCGGCTCGAGCGATGTTTCCATGCTGACCGTCTGGCAGGCAAATATCCCCGGAGCCACTATTTTGATTGGCGAGCGCCAATCCCAGGCAAATCTCGGCGCCTTCGGCGAGATGCTCATGCGCCAGATTTTGCAGCAAGCCCTCGGCGCAGACGCCGATGGCTTGACCGAAGCCAAGACTGGGAGTGAGGCCTTCCAACAGAAATACATGCTCTGGGCACAGAAGTCGGAAGATGTGCGGATAACCTCCAGCATCGAAGCCGCTCTTTTGAACTGGAAAGGCAACAAGCCATTGATCAGGCGCACATCCGAGGGGTTGAGTATCGAACAGCAAGGTGTGCAAATCAAAACCAGGTCTGAATTCGAACAAATCATCAACCTTGGTGAAATGCTGTCGAAAATTTTATAGTGCCGGAATGAGAAAGGAAAAACAATGAAAAGAGATCTGAATATCCTCACAAGCTGCTTCTTCGGGTTAATACTGGCGCTTTCAGCTTGCAGCCTACCGGGCGCAAAAAGTATGACCCAGCCCGAATCCACAGCCGGAGCAGCCAGTCAGCCGGCAGTCCAAATCGAATCAGTTTCGAACAATACGCCAACTGAAAAACCCATCGAAATCGCGCCAACATCCACGAGCGAGGCAAACACGATTGTAGGAGCAACGGCGACCGTGATCGTTCTGTCCCACAAAACCCAACCCAGCAGTCCGATATACACCCACCGCCTGCCCGGCGAATGTAATACCGGATTTAATTACCAGCCCATTGGTTACCGGGTTCGGCCTCCCTGCGATGTTTGGGGAACAAACCTGCTCGAGCGTGCCGTTTCCGCAGATATGAGCTCGTTTTATCACTATATCGACATCCTTTCAGCCCAGATTGGCAAAGGAGGCGAGTGGTACTACGCCAGTTTTGACTTGTTTGGAGCAGGAATCCCAACCGATGGCGCTGCGCTTACATATTTTTTCGAACTTGATCTTGACCAAAACGGTCGCGGAGATATTCTGCTCGCGGTCCAGGACCTTGATCTTTACTCCAGTGAATGGTCTGTCACCGGGGTGCGCGTCTGGCGTGACTTAAATGGAGATGTTGGCGGTCAGACAGCGGTTCGCCCCGATACCCAAAGCGGAGACGGATATGAAACCCTGATTTTTGACCAGGGGCTGGGCAACGACCCAGACCTGGCCTGGGCGCGCCGCGATCCCAACCGTTTACAGCGCATTGAGTTTGCCTTCAAGCCTGCTCTTCTTGATGGAAAAATCTCCTTCATGTGGTGGGCTGGAGCCATGCGCGGAAATTTCAATCCGGGCGATTTCGACTTGGTGGATAAGCGCGATGAAGTCATGCTCTACGAAATTGATACAACCTGTGGTTGGTTTTTTGGACACGAAAACGCCTACAACATAAAAAAATGTTATATTGCCCCCGAACCCACAAAGAGGGAGCGCGAGAGAGAATCAGCGCCTGAAATTTGTGTAAAACCCCCGCACCCTGATCCCAACAACAATTGCTGGATTTGGTTTCCCGATAAATGCCAGTGGGAGTGCTGGAATTAAAGATGAAAAGCAAACCCGTGTTGCCCATCCTGTTGCTCATCGTGACCACCCTGGCTTGCGGGCTGCCACTCTCCACACCTGCGCCTACGTTAACGCCGCCAGAACAGGCCATCCCAACCTCGCCTGTCACCCCAAGCCCTATGGTGCCAACCAACGATCCTGTTGCAAGCATCCCAGACGAGATGGATATCATTCGACAAGGCGCTGTACTAAGCCTGCTGGAGCCTTACGGCATTGATGAAATTGCCGCAGGCAGCTACCAGGAAGAAAATCCAACCTGCGGCGCAGATTACCTGGCCGATACGCCCACAGAAGACGGCCAAATCCTTTTGCGCCTGGGCTACTGGCAGGCCCTGCAGCCAGAAGGGTTGGAACTTTTCATCGGCCCACAGCCAGACGGAATTGAATACATCGAGGTACTCAACTCGACCAATGGCCTGGGCATGCTCATCTACGAAGACGGCCAGCCGATCACCCGCCAAGCCCTGGAGATTGGCCCCTGCCAGCAACTGTTAAAAATCCCCTTTCAGACCGATTTCGAAATAGACACTGTCTTCATTTCCTTCAAAAACCCGCAAGCCGTCTGGCAACTGGCCAGCGTGGAAATGCTTGGCCGCGTGCAAGCCTTCAGCGACCCGCCCGTGTTCTGGCGCGTGCCACTCGATGGCTATCCAGCCGGGCTGGCAGTCAACGAAACCGGCCTGGTCTACGTTATCACCGACCCCGACGGTTACGCCAACTATGCAAATCCCGCCCGTGACAGCCTGTATTCCTACGATGTGGAAGGCAATCAACTCAAAAAATTCTCTATTCCCAGCGGAAGCAACCTGATGGATGTGACCGCCGACCCTTCCGGCAATCTGGTCGTCGTTGATTCGACATACGGCTGGTTTATCAGTCTCTCGCCGGATGGCGAACAACTCAGCGCCGGGGGAGAGAGTCTGGCCGGGCAGGTCGCTGTCAGCCCGCTGGATGGCAATGTTTATATTCTAACGGGCAGCGCCATCCGCGTTTACACCAGCGATACCGGTGAATTCTTACGAGAAATGCCGCTCAATGACATCCACAGCCACATCAGGCTGGCGTTCGACCCGCAAGGCCACCTGTACACCCTGCGCGATCATGATTGGGCTGCCGAACTTCTCCAACTCGACCCGCTTACGGGGCAGGAAATTAACCTTGTCCCGCTCGAACGCTCCAGCACGGTAGACATCGCCGCCAGCGACCTGGCCATCGATGGAAGCGGCAATTTTTACATCCTGTTTATCATGAACGATGGCGATATCGCCGTTCATATCATCGACCCGCAAGGCAACCTGCTGCGCCGCCTGGGAAAACTGACCTATGACCCCGCCGACCGCCCCGAAGGCACGTTCTTCGAACCGCGCAAAATCGCTGTCACGCCCGATGGCCGCTTCCTGCTCATCACTGACGGCATCGATGGCGATTTCTCCCTGACCGCCTACCTGCTGGAACCTGAACCATGAAACTTCGTATTTTGGGAATCGGGATATTTCTAACGCTGACGCTTTTAGCCTGCTCGACAGGCGCGCCCCCTGCCCCGGCTTCTCCCCGCGCGGAACAGACGCCCCATATCTTGTCTACCGTTACCCAGGCCGACTCCACCCTGATACCTGAAACATCCACACCTGATACCCCCACACCTGACAACCTCGCCATCTCCCCCAAAACCGCCTCCCAGGTCAAACTGCTGGTGATCCTGCACAACGACACCCTGTCCCAAATCTCCCAACTCACCTGGCGGCCTGATGGCAAGGCCCTGCTGGTCGATTCGGGCGGCACGCTGACCTTGATGGAAACCGCCACCTGGACGCCCATCTGGAGCATCCCCTCGCAATATGCCCGGATTCGCTTCACCCCCGATGGCCGCGAATTGCTGACCGTGCGCGGTGACGAAGTCCAGCGCCGCGATGCAGCTACCGGCAAATTGCTCTCCAGTCACCCCATCAGCCCTGAAGGACTATTCGCCATCTCCCCAGATGGACGCATAATTGCCAGCACCCTGGGCGGCGGATTCACCCTGACCGATGTTGCCAGCGGGCAAGTCATCAAAACCCTGACCGCCGACCTTAACAGCGGCCCCACCACCGACCTGGCCTTCAGCGCCGATGGCAGCAAAATTGTGGCAGGCAGCATGAACGGTGACCTGCAAGCCTGGGACGCCCAAAGCGGCCAGCGCATCATCTTCCGCCCGGCCTCCGTCCCATCTCCACTCTACGAATGCGAAGTCAGCGGCGCAATGGACGGACAGCCCGATGGCGCACTGCTGGTGATATGCAGTTACCCTGCCGATGATTACAGCCTGGCCTATTACCAGGTGGGGGTCTACCCCGCCGCCAACGCGCAAGGCTCCAGCGCAGTCATCCGCGACCTGGATATGAGCGGCTACTGGGGCTTTACCGTCAATGCCGACCGCAGCCGCCTGGCTGTCTTCACTGACGAAGACCTCGAACTCTGGAGCGCGTTCGGCGGCAGCCGCCTGCTGACCTTGCCCGGCGCGGCGGGAGACGGCATGACCTTCAACCCGGCAGAAAAACGCCTGCTGGCGGTCTGGTCAAAGCGCAGCATCCAGATTTGGGACATCACCAGCGGTCAAAAAGTGAACGAATGGCGGCGCGGCGGCTCCGATTCCCCGCCGGTTGCGCTGGCCTTTTCGCCCATCGCCGATAGCCGCCTGCTGGCCGTTGGCCGCGAAGACGGCCTGCTCGAACTGTGGAACGTTGGGGGAGAAAAATCCGCCGTCTGGCAATACAATCCCCAAACCAGCGAGCACTCCAAACCCAACCCTTCATTCACAAGCCTGGCATTTAGTCCCGATGGCCGCTGGCTGGCTGTCGCAACAGAACGGGACAAAGACACACACAACATTTTCATCTTCAATCCCGCCGATTCCGATTTAACTCCACAATTTGTCATCCACTCACAGATCCGAGTGGACACCCTGGCGTTCAAAGCCGATTCGAGCCTGCTCTACAGCATCGGTTTTTTTTCCGACTCGGTAAATGCCTGGGATATAAACTCCCAGAAGATAGCCACATCCTGGTCGCCAGGCACCTCATCCCTGCTTGACCTGGCTGTGCGTGGCGATATGCTGGCGGTGGTCAGCGAAAACGGGCTGGTTACTGCCTGGAAAAACCCGCCTTCCAGCGCAAGCCAGGCGATACAATTGTCTTACACATGGGGGCAGTTGCTCGACATCAGCCCGGATAAAACCCAGGTACTTATTCGGCATGGCTACGACTTGGAAATCTGGAGTTTTGCCACCCGCCAATGGCTGCGCGGATGGATTTTCAAGTCTGGCGAGCCGCACATTGCCTACAGCCCAGATGGCTGCACCCTGGCGGTCAGCGCAGGCAAGGAATTGAGCCTTTTAAACACCCAGCAGGGAAAATTTTACAAGTCCTTCAGCGACCAGAAAGCCAACCTGGTCAAAAATCCCCCGACCTTCAGCGCCGATGGCGCCCTGCTGGCCGCCGCTTTTGACGATGGGGGCATCGGCGTCTGGGGGCTGGACTCTGGCCTGACATCTCCCGCAGGGGTGATTCCGCCCATGCGCTGCGGCTCGTTCAGCCCACCGCCCACGCCAACGCCGACACTCAGCCCCACTGCCTCGCTCATTCCGTCTGAAACACCAACCTGCACCGCAACACCCGTTGTCACTACTACCACATCTCCGACACCCCCACCCTTTGTCCGCGACCTGTACCTGAGCGACCCGCCCATGCAAGGTGACGATGTTCTAAAACTCCAACAGCGCCTGCTCGAACTCGGCTACGCCGAAGTCGGCGCGCCAGACGGCATCTTCGGCAGGATGACCAGGGAGGCCGTGCGCCGCTTCCAGGAACGCAACACCCTGACCGTGGACGGCTATGTCGGCCCCAAAACCTGGGCCAGACTCTTCAGCCCCAATGCATTGCGCGGAGATTAGCCCAAGCGGTAGCCCTTTTTCTCCACTTCTGCCAATATCTGCGCCTCCGACACTTTCTCTTCGTCGAATTCAACAGTCATCTGGCCCTTGTGATAACTCGCACTGATTTGACGAATACCGGGCAGCTTGTCCTCGATCGATTCAAGGATCATGGCGCAGTTGGGGCATTCCATGTTGCTGATCGCGTAGGTTTTCTTCATGGTTTATTCAAAAACGATCTGGCCAGTATACATGCCCATCGAGAGGGTTAGACAAGTCAATTGACTTGTTACGTTTTTTCGTAACGAGTCCGTAATCAGTCAGTTTTGAAATCTGCAAAAGCGTAACCAGTCAATCACTGATTACGCTTTTTTCGTAACCAGTGCGTAACCAGTCAAATCACT
>JAKLPV010000192.1 GCA_022013685.1 Anaerolineae bacterium | reverse complement strand
TCCGCCTCGTTGGAGCCCACCTATTCAGCGCGGCAGGCCTTCTCAGGCTATGATCGCATTGACCCAAAGGTGGGCTAATTGACCACGATTAACTGTGGTGACACCATATGTTTTCGGAGCGGTTTTTTTGTTGAATATTTATCGGGACTTTTTAGCCCTTCAGATCGACTTCGATGGCCTTCAGCTTTTCAGCGGTCAACACTTCGGCGGCGAAGGGCGCAACCTGGTTCAGGCTCATGCCCATTGCCATGCTGATTTCGGGGGCGGCCAGTACTTCAGGGATGTGCTTTTCGAGAACGGCCCTGGCTGTCGGGTTGTCGAACAGGTCTTTGAGTGGGCTATCCAGGTTAAAGCTGCGCAGGGTGGCGACATCTCCCGTGTAACTGAACCCGGCTCGCAGGCGGATATCTGCCGAGGAGGCGCCGACCAGCACCTCGAATGCGCCAGCTTCGGCGATCCAGCCCGGCACGGACGGGTCGTAGTAGGCCAGCGATTGGCGGGTGAGGGTCAGAGTGACGGTCTTGCTCTCGCCCGGCTGCAAGTTGACCTTTGTGAAGGCTTTCAGTTCCTTCTCGGGGCGCACCAGGCGCGCTTCGGGATCGCGCAGGTAAACCTGAACGACTTCCTGCCCGGCGCGTTTGCCGCTGTTTTTGACCGTCAGCGTAACCTTGATCTCGTCGCCGGGGCTGTAGGAGTCTTTATCCAGCTTCAGGTCACTGTATTCGAAGATCGTGTACGAAAGCCCGTAACCGAACGGGAAACGCACCGGCAGTTCTTTTTTGTCGTAGTAGCGGTAGCCGACGAAAATGCCCTCGCCGTACTGGACTTTGCCGTTCTCACCGGGGAAGTTGATGTAAGACGGGCTGTCTTGCAGGCGGTAGGGGTGCGTGGTGGGCAGCTTGCCAGACGGGTTGACATCGCCAAAGAGCACATCTGCCAGGGCGTTGCCGCCTTCCTGACCGGGATACCAGTATTGCAGGATGGCAGCCACATCATCCGCCCAGGGCATGCTGACCGGAGAACCAGCGTTCATAACCACGACCGTTTTGGGGTTGGCCGCGGCCACGCGGCGGATGAGTTCATCCTGTTTGTTGGGTAGATCCATGTTCGGGCGGTCGAAGCCTTCGCTTTCCCACTCGTTGGTCAGACCGGCGATGAGTACAACCACATCGGCTTTGGCGGCCATTTCGACAGCTTCGGTGATCGGGTCAGCGGGCAGGGAGGGCATTAGGCCAAAGCGCAGTCCGCGCCAGCGTTCTTTGCCGGCAAAGGAATATTCGATCAGGATAGGGTAGGCGCGCCCGGCTTCGAGCTGGGTGCTGACCACTTTCTGGAGCATTTCCTTGTCTGTGCGGCCCGTCCAGTGATCAAGTAGGAGTTTGCCGTCGAGAGTGATGCGGCTCAGGCCGAGGCTGGTCAGGCCAAAGTCGTAACTGCCGGTTTCGGGCACGCTCAACGTGCCGCTGAATTTGACGGAGAAAGCTTCGGGGTTGGGGGCCGCAGTTTCAGTGTTGAACCACGAGAAGTTGAAGCGATCGCAAATTGCGGAGGAGTATGGCTCCCCGGCCAGTTCATGGTTGGTAAACGTGGTCATTGTCAGACCGATCGAACCGTCATCGGCTTTGAACCAGCCCGCTTGCGCAACGGGCAGGTTGCGGTGAGTCGGCGTCCCGATGAAATAGTGGACATCACCCTTCGCGCGGGATTTAATTCCATCCAACGGTGTGACAACGTAGTGGACATTGACATGCGCGCTGCCGCCGCCGACGATCTGCGGGACGACTGCATTTTCGCCGAGAACCAGGATGTTTTTGGCCTCCTCGAGCGGCAGGCTGCCGTCATTTTTGAGCAGGACGATGCTTTCGGCGCTGGCGCGGCGCAAAACCGTGCGGTGGGCCGGGTTGTCGTAAGCGGTTTCGGGCTGGAGGGTGGGTTGGTCGAAGGCTCCGACGCGCTCCATCATGCGCAGCATGCGCCGGACTTTATCGTCCAGTTTCTCCTGGGTCATGCGGCCGGTTTCGATGGCTTTTTTGATGTGTTCGGCGCTGGCCCAACGCGCTGGGCCGGGCATTTCGAGGTCGAGGCCGCTTTCGGCGGATGTGGGGCCATAGGTGCCGAACCAGTCAGACATGACGATGCCGTCGAAGCCCCAGCGTTCTTTCAGAATTTCGTAAAGCGTGTAGTCATTATCGGCGGCATAAACGCCGTTGATGCGGTTGTAGGCAGACATGACTGCCCAGGGTTTGGCTTTTTCGATGGCAATGCGGAAGGGTTCGATGTATATCTCATGCAGGGGGCGCTCGGCGATTTCAGAGCTAATCGAGAAGCGCTCGAATTCCTGGTCGTTGGTGACAAAATGTTTGATACAGGCGCCGGCGCCGTTCTTTTGCAGGCCGTCGATGTAGGCGCTAGCTATTTCGCCGCTGTGGAGAGGGTCTTCTGAGTAACATTCGAAGTTGCGCCCGGCGGTGGGGGTGCGGTGGATGTTGACGGTTGGGGCCAGCAGAATATGCGCGCCCTTGGCCTTGACTTCTTCGGCCAGGACTTTGCCAACCTGTTCAACCAGCTCGGTATTCCAGGTTGCGCCGAGGGCCGCGCCACAGGGAGTGCAAGCCGAGGTCAGTCCGGTGCTGCCTTCAGCACCGCGCGCGCCATTGGGGCCGTCGGTGACCTTGACAACCGGGATTCCCAGCCGTTCGACCGCGACGGTATGCCACATGTCCTTGCCGGCCAGCAGGCTGACTTTTTCTTCGAAGGTCATTTGTGAAATTAGCTGTTCAATTCTGTCACTCATGAGGTTATCCTTGTGTAAATGAAGTGAAATTGTGATTTCTTTTCGTCTATGTAAGCGCTTACTTAAGAATAACACAACTGATGAATTTTGTCGAACAGGAAAGGCGAGACAGTCGGTTCAGAAAACCTGAGCAAGCCGTATTCTTTAATTCTACAAACAAAAATCCACTGTAGCTACATAGCTACGGTGGATTTTTGTAACTTTAAGGGTGCAAATAGATATTACAAGGGTAAATCCCGGCAGTTAGGGTCCGCATTTAAGATGTTGAATAGCTTTGGCGCTTTCTTCTGTTGATGAACTTGCTAATGCTTGCTTCCATGGATCACACAGAATGGAACTCATTCCTTGACTCAATCGTGTTGCTTCTCGAGTTAATTTCAGCGCAACCGAGAAATTTTTTAGTTTCAAGTAACTTTGAATAAAAGGGAAGAACTCCTGGCCATTTTTGGGCTTTAGAAAATTATTTTGTGCTTCCTGCCATAGGCGATCAACCTCTTTCCAATCCCCAATTTGAGCTGCCAGATCTGCTTTTTGATAATAATAGCACCATTCAGGATGTGGTTGTTTATGCAATATTTGGGCCAAAATTTCATCCGGTGCTGTGTTTGCTTCAGTAATGATGAGGTCTAGATCAGATATTTTTGCAGCCTGTCTGATTATTGGCGGTAGTTTAGGAAGTTGAGCGTATTCCGGCCTTAATAAGTGGATACATTCACCATTATTTTCGAATGCCAGTACATTCTTCGTATTTCCTTCAAAAAATAAAGTTGCGTGTTGTTCTCGAAAAGATGCTTCAGGATTAATTTGTTCTACAAGCTGTGAGAATGCCCGATCTGAAAGAAACCAATAAGGAAGTTTGCCTTGATGTGAAGTCTTCCCTTCATATAGAAAATTGAGTGCTAACGCTACAGTGTAGTCATTTCCTGCTGCTATTTGAGCAGGGGAATCAGGAGAAAAAATGGGTTTATGTGATGATAGATAGGCAACGGTTGTTCCTGGCTTCATATTTGGTATGCGCCACGTAACCTGACGAAAAAATTTTGCCTCATTTTTCCAAATTTCTCGGAAGTCGTTTGCGGCTCGTATCTGCCAGCCTATCATTAGAGCAGCAATAATAGCGATAGTGATAAATTTTGCTTTTGTTTTGAGCATCGAATCCAGCATAGCAGTCAAAATAAGTGCTGCTCCCGGAAAAGCTGCTATTGCTAACCGCGCGTTCCCAGGCCAAGCGCTTAGGTAGATGGCGTACCCCGCGATATAAGATGGTAACAACCCAACAATGATTCCTGCTATTCCAAGCAAAATAGCTTGATTTCTCCACTTATCGTTTGTAACTGGTTTTTGTACATCCTTTTCTGTTTTGAGATAAAGGTAGGTTAGCCCGCCGCCTACCATCATCACAACGGATACAAATAGATTTTCAATGCGAAAGAAATCAAAGAAGTTGGGGTTGATAGTTAATTGCCATGAACTAAATAGCGTAAGCAACGAATCGGGGATCATGTGCCGCAACATGTTAATAACTGCATCTAGCGGATTTTCAAAAATTGAATGATTTACCCGGAAAGATTTTCTCAGCGGCTGGTAGAAGAATCCTCTCCAGATAATAGATGTAAAGAAAAAGGCAAAGTAGGGCAACCATGCCAAAATCGTACTGCGAACCCTTTTTGTAATCGCCAGATCGTTCGAGAAGACAAGAAAAAACAATAGAGGCCGTAGAATTTCTAAAAACCAGGTATATTCGCTGCTAAAAACATGCGCTGTTTTTGCCAGTATTGCTAACAGGGTCCACTGCCAAAAATATTTTGGCTGACGTATTGCTTTGATGCTCAGGAAAAATGACAGCCAGAGAACGAAGAAGCTGAACCATACTTCGCTATAGGCTATCGGAAAAGCTTGTAATGTAAAAAATGGATATATGCCAAAAAGCAGGGCAACCGTAAATGTTTGTTTTACTTTTTCACTCCACAGTTCATTGAGTAAAACCCAAAACATTATTACGCTTAGTAATTTGTTTGCCAGCGAGAACAAGTGCCATGCCGCCGGAGAAATTCCCAATATTGTGAATGCGAGCTTGTAAAACCAAATTGATTGAGGATGACCGTCATAGTGAAATATGTCGTTTAGCCCGTTCCCGCCATCCAGACTGTTGTAATATATGAAGTGCCATTCTTCGTAGACATGTCCAAGCCACGGGATCATGATGCCATAGGCTAGCACACAAAGCAATATTAGTACCAGCACTGGATGCAATAGCTGCTTGGTTTTGTCGATCCATTTTTTGATGAGATGTTTTTGCGCAAGCATTGATTGTTGAAATTTGTATATCATAGGTATGGATGAGTTATGTGTTGAGATGAATGCAAGAAAGTTTTTTGCCCTGCTCTTTCTTGCTCTGAGATGTAGAATATTATCATGGTTTCCTTGCGTTGGTTGGTGGTCATCTACGATTTTATGACCAGCATATCCTGAAATATTAGAGGTCAGTTGCATGCAAATATGATCGCAGGCACTCTGCCTGCGATCATATTTGCATGTGTTTATTTGGAATGCTACTGCTGCCGGATGTATTTCTTGCGCCAGGCTTGCAGTTCTGCCGGAGTCATAACCTGCCTGCGCAGGATTTTGTTCCAGTCCAGCATTTCTTCGAGGTGTTCGACCGGCAACTGGTTTTCGGGCACAAAGCCGACAAACGAGCCGTTATAGTTATCCTCGCTGCCCATAAAGAGCGCATTCGAGAGCCAGATGCGGAACAGGCCGATTGCAGACAGGCCGGGGTCGTCGTCGGGCAGGGCGGTCTCGAAGGTCAGCACCACCGGGCCGTCTGCGGTGTCCCCAACCGCGGCAACGGTCGCCTCGTGGATCCAGCGCAGCCATTGTTTCTGGGTAACCTGTTTCTTCTCGGCGTCGGTGAACGTGCGGGTGCGGATGACGATGTCGGTTTCAGTGTACTTCCAACCGCCGGCTGCCTTTTTGGCGCGAAATTCAGCGGGCAGCAAACCGTCACCGTCTTTTGTGACCAGCGGGCGGGCGATGCGCCAGGGGCTTTTCTCCTCCTGAACAAAGCGCAGCCACAGGATGCTGGCCCCGACTGTGAAATCTTCCTGTTTTTTGGGTTTGGTGAAATACGGGCGCGGCTCGCCAGGGATTTTGGCTTCTTTTTCTTGCTTCATGTACCAGGGCGCTTTGGATGTTAGCCCGCCGGGCGGATTGTGCCCGCGCAGGTGTTGGCAGTGTTCGGCGGTTTCGTTGCAAACCGCGCGCGTGACGATCAGTTGGTGGCTGCGCTCGTGCTCTTCGCGCCAGCCAGACATGTTCTCTTCCTTCCATTTGCCAAGCAGGGCGCGCAGTTCGCCGCTCTCGTAGGCGTTTTTCTGCGCTTCTTCTTCGGGGGAGAGTTTTTCCCAGAGCGGTTCGTTGACATGCTTGACGCGCAGAAGTGTCAACGCGATGATTTCCTTCCACATCCAGGCGGGGAACTGGTTTTTCATCCCGAGCAGGGCAGCCAGCACCTGCTCTTCGCTGAGCAGGCTGAGATCGTATTTGCTCTCATCCACCACCAGTTGGCTGAGAGCGGCGCGGCGGGTCTTGGGCCCATTGGACGCGATTCCCTTCAGGTGCATGTCGCGTTTGCCTGCCCAGGTTTTATCCGGGCTGCGGGCCAGGGCCGGCGCTTTGGCGCGGTCTGCATATTGGGCCAGTTTCTCGCGGCAGCGCGTCTCGATCGCAGAATCGTCGAGGCCTTTGAGTGTTTTTTCGGTCTGATGGGTCTGCCAGCGTCCCAGAAAATCAGCCGGGCTGGCCCATGAGCCGTGGGCGCTTTTGTAGCGCATCCCCGAAAAATGGATGACCATGTATTGCAGCCAGAGCGGGTAACGTTCCGGTTTTTGGATGAAGCGCTGAACGATCTCTTCGAGCAATGCTTCGCGGGTTTTCCCGATCAGCGAGGCCCGGTATTGTTCGACCTTGGCGCGCGCAATATGCTTGTTGGTGACCGGGCCGGCGGGCTTGTACTCGGTCAGATAGGTTGTCTCATCGGTGGCCAGGGTTGCTTCCGCGGCTGTGAGCTCTGCTTTCATCGCCTGAAAATCTTTTCGAAAAATGGCCAGGTTTTGCTCGACCCGCGCCAATTCCTGTTCTTTGGCTTTGATGGCGGTCTCGATTTCGGCTTTTGTTTTGACGGTCGCTTCCAGCCCGGCCTGGAAGTTGGTTAGTTTCTCTATTTCGCCGCCCATGATTTTGAGAATGCTGCCGCGCAGCAAGGCCAGACGGGTTTCGTTTTCGGCGCGTCTGGCCCAGCTGGCGGGCATATTGCGCAGGTTGGTTTCAAGAGTGACAGCTTCCTTCTCCAGTTCCTTCAGATACTGCTGCCAGTTGAACAGGTGATTGCGCAGCGTCTGGGTTTTGTTGTTGGCGTAGCCGTATTCGCCCATCAGCGTTTTGCGCATCTCGCTCAATTTTTTGAGAAAGCTCGCTTCGATGTTTGCCCCAAAGATGGAGGCCGGGTTTGGGTTTGCGAAGTGTTTTTCAGCCTCGCGGTAATCGGGTGGATTTTTCAACCGGTTAATTTCTGCCGAAAGGGTTGCGTGTTTGGCTTCCAGTGGCCTGAGATTGGTCTCCAGTGGCGGCAGCTTGCGCTTGATCTCCTCCGTGCGGCGCTGGGCGGCCTCTTTGGCTTTGAACAGTTCCAGTTTGCGGCCTTCGATTTTCTCAAAGGTTTTGATGAAGGTTCTCAGCCGGATCAACTCCTCGTCGATCATCGGCAGCATGACATCTTCCATTTTGTCGAGTTCTTGCACTTCCTGCGGGTGTTTGGGGTGGGTGGGTGCGATCCCCTCAACACGGCGTTTTTTCTGAGCGATCAGCCGCCGGGCTTCGGTTCGCCGGTTGACCCATTGCGGCTCGTGCTGGCTGATGAAATATTTTTCCTTGCGCACATCGCTCAATTTTGGCAGGTTGGCGATGAAAATTGCGTGCAGTTGGTTAATTTTTGCCAGTTCGAATTCGTCTACCGCGCCAAACTTTTCAGTGTAGAAAGCGCGCATATCCGGCGTCATGAAGTAGGCGCGCATTTCGTTGTAATCATCCAGGGCCTGGCGCGAGAGAAGCTTCTGCGCCTCGTGATAGGCGCGGGTCTCCGCTTCCAGCGCGGCAGCGGGTTTATCCTTGTAATCGGCCCAAATGTCGATCTCGGCAAAGTAGACCAAAAAATCTCGCAGTTTGACCTCGCGCAAAGGGTAAATGGTTTTTAATAAATATTCATTTTGCCATTGGAAATATAAAGAGTCAGCCATAGGATCTCCCGTAAAACATATTTCGTATAGTGTAACAAGTCCGAATTCAAAATTCAAGTGGATTTTTTTAGCGAACCTTAAGGAAAATTTACCGTCTAATCGGAGTATACTGGTCTCATTCAGGCGCCGCTTCTGCGCATTTGCCGGGGCGGTTTACCCTTGAGAGGCTTCCACTATGAGCGATTCTCTCTTCACTTCAACCAGCACCGTTAAGACCCAACTCGCCGGGTGCAAATACATCGCCAGCGATGAAATTTCCACAATTGTTTACCTGGCTGAGAAGCTGGGCAAACCGCTGCTGACCGAGGGACCGGCCGGGGTCGGCAAAACGGAATTGGCCAAGGCGATCGCGGCCGCCACCGGACGCGAACTGATCCGCCTGCAATGTTATGAAGGCCTGGACGAAAGCAAGGCGCTCTACGAGTGGGAATATTCAAAGCAACTGCTCTACACCCAACTGCTGCGCGACAAACTCAACGATACGCTCGGCCAGGCTGCTTCGCTGACCGAGGCTGCCGACAAACTGGCCCGCGAGGAAAACGTTTTCTTCTCGATGCGCTTCCTGCTCCAGCGTCCGCTGCTCAAAGCCATTTTGAGCGACCAGCCAACCGTGCTATTAATCGACGAGATCGACCGCGCCGATGCCGAATTCGAGGCTTTCCTGCTCGAAGTCTTGAGCGATTTCCAGGTTTCTGTCCCCGAATTGGGCACACTGGTGGCCCGGCACCGGCCCTTTGTCATTCTGACCTCCAACAACACCCGCGAGCTTAGTGAAGCCCTCAAGCGTCGCTGCCTGTATCTGTTCATCAACTACCCTGATCTGGACGCCGAACTGGCAGTGGTCCGTCTGAAAGTGCCCGACCTGAACCCCAAATTGGCGCGCCAGGCTGTCGAATTCATCCAGCGCCTGCGCGGGGCCGAGCTGCGTAAATCCCCCTCGATCAGCGAAACGCTCGACTGGGCCAATGCCCTGGTCGCGCTCAACGCCCAAAGCCTGGATAAATCCACCCTCGAGGAGACGCTCTCCGTTTTGCTCAAGCACGAAGCCGACCTGTCCAAGGCCCGGCGGCAATACGTCAATCCGCCGCCCCCGCGCCAGAAACCGGACGAATTCCAGCGGTTTTCAGGAAATTAATCGGCTTGGGCGGGTTTGCTGAGCCCCTGTAAATAATGGTGAATTTATGGAAAGCCGCATCTTACAGTTGATCTCTGCCTTGCGCGCCAGCGGCGTGCGCATCAGCCTGGCCGAAAGCGTGGAATCGTTCTCGGCGGTCGATTTAATGGGCATCCAGGATCGCGAACAGTTTCGTTTGTCTTTGCGCGCCACGCTTATCAAAGATGCGCGCGACATGCCCACCTTCGAAAAACTCTTCCCGTTATTTTTTGGCTCCGGCCAGCCGCCAATGATGGGCGGCAACCTTGCGGATCAGTTGACCCCTGAAGAAGCCGAAATGCTGGCCCAGGCCTTGCGTGAATATACGGAGTCTTTGCATAACCGCACGCAGCGCCTGATGGACGGCCAGCCCCTCAGCCGCGAAGAATTGGAGCAGCTTGCCCAAATGGTCGGCCTGAACCAGTTGGATGATATTCGTTATCAAAACTGGCTGTCTCAACGCATGGAACGCGCCCTGGCTTTCCCCGAAGTGCGCGAAGCCTTGCGTGACCTGATGCAGCAAATGGCCGAGATGGGCATGACCCCTGAACGGCTGGAGCAGATGCGCGACCTGATCCATCAGAACATGGCCGGGATGCAGGGCCAGTTGAACCAATTTGCAGGAGAGCGCCTGGCCGAAAACCTGAGTCAGCGCTCGCCCGGCGAGCCTGCCGATAACCTGCTTAACCGCCCCTTTGAGCTGCTCAGCGATGCGGACAAAAAGGCCATCCAGCGCGAGGTCCAACGCCTGGCCGCCGCCCTGCGCACACGGATCGCTCTGCGCCAGAAGCACGCCAAGACCGGCCAACTGGATGCCAAGGCCACCATCCGCGCCAACCTGAAACATGGGGGCGTTCCGCTCGAAATCCGCCACCGAAACCGGATGCGCAAGCCGCGCATTGTTGTTCTGTGCGACATCAGCACCTCGATGCGCTTTTGCTCCGAGTTGATGCTGACCTTTCTCTATACCCTGCAAGGACAGGTCAGCAAGACTCACGCCTTTGCTTTTATTGATCATCTCGAATACATCTCTGCCGATTTCAGCGCCACGGATGGCAACCAGGCCATCCGCGGGGTGCTGCGCCGTATGCCGGCCGGGTCATACAATACCAATCTGGGTTACAGCCTGAAAAATTACACGGACGATTATTTCGACACCCTTAACGCGCAGACAACCCTGCTGGTGGTTGGCGACGGGCGCAATAACTACAACGATCCGCGCCTCGACCTGTTCCAAAAGATGACTCGCCGCGCGGCTCGCACTGTCTGGTTGACGCCCGAGCCGCCCAGCCTGTGGAGTACGGGCGATAGCGATATGCCGGCTTATGCCCCATTGTGCGCCAATATCTTGCAAGTCCGCACCCTGGCAGACCTGGCCTCGGCCGTGGATAAGCTGCTGAGCACCTAATTTGCTCCCCTGGGGAAAATCTGATAGGATTTTGTAGTCAAACCTGATAAAGTTTCTCTTGGTTGTTTGAAAAATAAATCGTTGTACTGGCAGATGTGACCTGCTTGGATACGTCAGGTTGCCCCGCATTGTTTTCAGAATGAAAAACGAGGAGAATTTATGGAATTATCGATCAATGGCAAGAACTATAGTGTTGACGACAGCCCCGACCGGCTCTTGCTGTGGGTGCTGCGCGACGAATTGGGCCTGACTGGCACCAAGTTCGGCTGCGGGGTCGGGATTTGCGGCTCGTGTACCATCCATATCGATGGGCAGGCGACTCGCTCGTGCCTGACCATGCTCTCGCAGGCTGAGGGCAGGCAGATCCGCACGTTGGAGGGGCTGGCGAGCGAAAACCCGGATGGCAGCATCGCCTTGCACCCGGTGCAGGAGGCATTCATCGAGCTGCAAGTCCATCAGTGCGGTTACTGCATGAGCGGACAGATGATGCAGGCGGCGGCTCTCCTGGAGACGAACCCCGACCCGAGCGAAGAAGAGATCATCGGCGCGATGGATAAGAACTTGTGCCGCTGCGGCACGTATCCGCGTATTCGCAAGGCGGTTGCGCGCGCGGCTGAGATTGCGGCGGGAGCTTAAGATGACTGAGAAAACCCCACAAACCAAGCGAAAATTATCGCGGCGCGACTTCCTGGTCCTGACCGGAGTGGCGGGCGGCTTGTACTTTGGTGTAACCCTGGGCGTTTTGCCCTATGCGCGCCTGAAGCTGGCCGAATTTCTTGATTCGGCTGGCGGCCCGCCCAGCAATGTCGATGCCGTGCCGCTGGCCTGGTTCGAGATTGGCACGGATAATTCCTTCAAAATTTACATTCCCAAGGTTGAGATGGGACAGGGAATCCATACTACGCTGGCGCAGGCTGCGGCCGAGGAATTGGATGTGCCCTGGGATGCGCTGACCGTTCTGAATGTCGGCACCGGCAAAGGGCTGGACGACCCGGTGGGAACCTCTGCCAGCAACTCGACCTCCTCGCTTTTTGGCGTGATCCGGCAGGCGGGCGCAACCGTCCGCGAGATGCTGCGCATCGAAGGCGCGAAAATGCTTGGGCTGGGGCCGGAGGCTGTCGTTGCCGAAAATGGTTTCGTAATGGCCAAACAGGATGCGGGTAAGAATGTATCCTACGGCGAGATCGTGCAGGTTGTGAAAGAGTGGCAGATCCCGGAAATTTTGCCAGCCTTGAAGAAAAGCTCCGATTTTCGTTATCTGGGCAAGGCCATGCCGCGCGTCGATTTGCGTGACAAGGTGTTGGGGAAGACCCAATATGGTTTCGATGTGCGCCTGGATGGAATGTTGTACGGCGCGGTGGCGATGCCTGCCAAAATTGGCGCGACCCTGAAACACGCCGCAGCGGGCGATGCTTTGAACCAACCGGGTGTGGTGAAGGTGATCCTTGAAGAAGATTTTGCGGGCGTGGTGGCTGAACGTCGCGACCAGGCCTGGGCCGCGCTGGGTTCTCTCGAGTTGGAATGGAACGAGGAGAAGCTCTGGCAGCAGGCCGACATCGATGAGATGATCCAGTTTGGCAATGGCCGCGGGGTAACGGTGCAGGAGGAAGGCAACGTTTCTTTGAAGTTGAGCGGGGATGTTTTCGAAGCGGAATATTTCTCGCCGATGGCCTACCACGCCCACATGGAGCCGCAAAGCGCCGCGGCCGATGTGCGCGCCGACGGGGCGACGGTTTGGGCTTCAACCCAGACGGCGGTTGGCGTGCGCCGGGCGGTGGCAAAAGCGATCGAGATGGATGAAGAACTTGTTGTGGTTATCCCGACCTTTTTGGGCGGCGGTTTTGGTCAAAAGGTTAACAGCGTTCCGGCGGTGCAGGCGGCGCGGCTTTCGAAGGCGGCTGGCAGACCGGTCCATTTGGGATACCGGCGCAGCGAAGATTTCCAGAACGGGTTTGTGCGCCCGCCTTCGCGTTCACGCCTGCGGGCGGCCGTGCGCGAGAACGGGCTGATCGATGCGATCGAGCATTTGCAGGTCAGCGGGCAGGTGGCTTTCCCGTTTCTCCCGGTTTTTGTCAGCGCGGTTATGGGCGCGGATTTTGGCGCGTACCGCGGCGCTCAAATCCGCTACGGGGTCCCGAACAAGCGCGTCCAGGCCTGGATGGCCGACCTGCCGATGAAAACCGGCTGGTGGCGCGGGCTGGGATTGCTGCCTAACCTGTTTGCGATCGAGTCGTTTATCGATGAGTTGGCCGTCAAAGTGGGCATGGACGCGATTGATTTTCGCGTGGTCAACCTGCCGATCGACGAGATGGGCGAACGGATGAAGAAGATTCTCGAAGCCGTGCGCGCCAAATCGGGTTGGGACATGTCCGCCCCGGCGGGAAGGGCACGCGGCGTGGCGCTCAGTTACGATGTCAATACGATCGTGGCCTGTGTGGCTGAAGTTTCTGTCGAGAAAGGCAAAATCCGTGTTCACAAGCTGACCGGCGCAGTCGATGCGGGCTTTTTCGTCAACCCGGACGGGGCGGCGGCGCAGATGGAGGGCGGCATGAACATGGCGCTCAGCTCGGCGTTGTTCGAAGAGACTATCGTCCGCGATGGCGCCCTGACGCCGATCAATTTTGGGGCATATCAATTCCTGAACAATGCTTCGGCCCCCGAAATTGTGGTGGAACTTGTCTCGAGCGGCGATAAGCCGTTTGGAATGGGCGAGCCTCCGCTCGGCCCGGTTGCCCCGGCGGTCGCGAATGCGGTCTTTGCCCTGACCGGTCAGCGGCTGCGGAAGCTGCCTTTAAAGTTGGCGTAAAAATAGCCACAGAGCCACTGAAACGCAGAGATTTTTTAGTTTCTCCGTGTTTTGTGGCCCTGTGGCAAAAATAGCGGATTACCTAACCAAATGTTGCCCGGTTGCGCCCGTTTTTCTTGCTCTCATACATCAAGGCATCGCTGCGCTGGATGATTTCTTCCAGTGTATCGCCTTTTCTTGAAAGTGTTGCCCCGATCGACAGGGTCACAGAAACTTCCTGATCTTTTAAGTCCAGGCGCGTTTTTTGGGTGAGCATCAGCAACTTATTTGCAGTTTGCTGCATGCCTTTCTGGTCGACACCCCGGATTAGTGCAACAAACTCTTCTCCGCCCCAGCGCGAAACCAGGTCATTTTGGCGCAGATTAAGCGACAAGGTTTTGGCGATCATTTGTAAAACCTTATCTCCGATCTCATGCCCAAATCTATCGTTGACATGCTTAAAGTTGTCAATATCCGCAAATAGGAGCGCAAAAGGCTGCTGATTTTGCGCGAACTCCAACAGCATCGCCTCCAATCTGGATTCGCCGGCGCGCCGGTTTGCCACGCCAGTTAGGATATCCTTCAGTGCCATAATTTCCATTTCCTGTGCGCGCCGGCGGGCGTTGATCAGGCGTGAGCTGTTGCTAAAAATCTCAACAGCCCCGATCACTTTGCCATCTTCGATAATTGGCGAGGTCCGCACCAGGACTGGCACACGATGACCGTCAGCATGATGCAGGAAAACCTCGGCTTCCACGTGCGCGCCCGACTGGATGCTTTTGGTCAGCGGACAATTGTGCAGGCAAAGTTCCTCGCCATTTTCGGTGCAATGGTTCAGGATGTTATCCCTGCAAAATTTATCCATTACCTGTTCGGCGGTGTAGCCTGTTATCTTCTCTGCGCCTTTGTTCCAGTAGGTGATCTTGCGCTCGGTATCCACAAAATAAACGCCATCGTACAGATTATCCAGCAGGGACTTATAAAACTGTGATTGATTTTCCATGGCTGCCGTCCTGGGTTTTGCTCGAAAAAAGAGACTTATCCTATTATGGCGAGTTTTAACATTTCTGACATTGCAACTTTGTAGTGCTGTTCAATCACTGCCTTGGCCGGGAGATGAATAAGGAAAACCTGGAGCAGACTGATTTTGCCTGCTCCAGGTTTTCTATAAACCAGATTTTGCTTAAGCAGCTGCCAGCGCGGCCTTGATTTGTTCGATGTGCCCGTAAATGTGGGTGGTCCCCTGCATCATGCCCCAGCCCATGCGGAAGTAACTTCCTTTTCGCGCGACAAACTCGGGTGGGAGGTTGGCGATAAACGCCACATTCTCGGCGATGTTGCGTTCCAGTTCGCCCAGAATGGCCTCGATGGTCGGGTAGATCTGCACGGTCGCGCGGATGTGGGCGTCGATGTTGCCGCCAAAATCATCTCCGGCGCGTTCGAAACCCTGAACGAGTTCGTCGATAAACTGGCGGTTGGCGCGCTCGGTGTGGATCAGATGTGCAACTGCGTCCAGTGCGCTCCATTCAGCTGAGGCCGGGCGTTTGGCGGCTTTCGCATCGCTGACATCTTCAAAAACCTGGCGCAAATCTTTTATTGCGGCAACGTATGGTTCCTGAACTGCCTTGGCCAGCGCCTGTGCATCGAACGGCACTTCCGGAACCGGGCGGCGGCTGAGGGTCATCTCGACAGAATGCTTTTCCGGGCCGCGATAGAAAACCACCTGCACCGGATCGCCGCCTTTTTTGCCGTGAATGGCCGCCGGGAAAGTGTTGAAATCGTTGCTGATGGCTTTGCCGTTGACCTCGACGATGACATCATCCTTGCGCAGCCCGGCGTTGTGTGCGCCCATGCCTTCGACCGTATCGTCCAGCCGCAGCCCTTCCAGAACCGGCACGCCCAGGCGTTTGGCCTGTTCTGGCGTGAAGTCGCCGGGGAAAATCCCGATCATTGGGCGGTTGACGATGCGCAGGTCTTTGCCGGTTTCCAGCACCGAAACCAGGTTTTCCAGGCTTCGCTGCCATTCGGCGCGGAAGCCCTCAGCGCGCTCCACCCAGTATTCGCCGTCTGGAACGCTGTGGGCCATCGTTACAAGTGTATCCGCGCCCTGGGCCTCGAAAGTCACAGTAATTTCACTGGGGGCGGGGTCGATGTTCGAGAACCAGCGGAAACTTAGCTTTTTATCCTGCTCAATTTCGGTAAAATGGCCGCTCGAATAAAAATCACCAGCCCACCACAAATAAATGCGGCCGTTTGGGCGTGGTACGGCCGAAGCGAAATCGCACAACCATTCGCGCAGGGCAGTGGCATTGCTGAAAGCGTGATACGCAGCGCTGGTTGGCGCATGGACAAGCTGTTGAACCTGTATAGAAGTCATTTTTATCTCTCCTCTTTGGCTTTTGTTAGATATTTGTCTAATTATACAGACCTATTTCCTTAAATACAACAATGTATTTGGTGGATTTTTACCAAATTTGATTTGAACGGAGATACTTCGGCGCGCCGTGTTTGGATTGGTTTGCGTGTGGCCTGAGACACCTTACTATTATGAAATTAATCCCTTTTGCTTGGTGATAGCGGGCGAAAGACGGTAGAATTGCCGGGCAAGCAACTTTTTTGATGAGGACAGTTGATGCCCCTCTCGCAAGTCAATCATTACCCATGCGCTGCTGATTTTTTACCAGATGACAAACGAACGGGGAACAAATTGTATTGTCAGGCTAATTTATTGTTGAGTCGTTTGATTACACAACAACGTCTCTGTTGTGTAACTGTGGATGCCAACCATGTTGTTCATGGGGGCATCCGTTTGTTTTCCCGGGCGCTCGCATGACAAAATCATTTTTGATACTCTGGCTGGGCCAAACCATATCCATCCTTGGCAGCGGCATGACCTGGTTTGTATTTACGATCTGGGCCTGGCAGAAGACCGGCCAACCCACGACTTTGTCGATGGTTGCTTTTTTTGCTTTCCTGCCCACGGTTGTATTTACTCCCCTGGCCGGTGTCTTTGTCGACCGCTGGGACCGCAAATTTGTAATGCTCTTGAGTGATGCGGCAACGGCAACCGGCACCCTGATTATTTTGTTGCTTTACATAACATCCACGCTGGAAATCTGGCATGTTTATATCATCAGCGCCACGGCTGGCTTCTTTACGGCTTTCCAATATCCTGCATATCTTGCTACTGTGACAACCATGCTGCCCAAAGACCAGTATGGGCGCGCGCAAGGCTTGCTGGGACTGTCCCCTGCGCTATCGGGAATTCTTGCGCCGGTGGTTGCGGCGAGTTTGCTGGGACGGATAGGAATGCAGGGCATTATGACTGTTGACCTGGTGACGTTTCTATTTGCCTTTGCCACCCTGGCCTGGGTGCGTATCCCGGCGCCTGCCGTCAGCCAGATTGGCCTTTTGAGCCGCAGCAGCGTTTGGAAAGAGTTATTATTTGGGTTTGACTACATTCGCCAACGAGTCGGACTGCGCAGTCTGACAGCTTTGTTTATGCTGAGTAACTTTTTCCTTGCCATTGGGGCTACGCTGGTCGCGCCAATGGTCTTGAGCCAAACGGGAAACAGCGAGGGCATTCTCGCTTCGGTACAGTCTGTGGGAGCAGTGGGTGGCGTGAGCGGAGGAATTGTGCTCAGCTTTTGGGGCGGCCCCAAGCAGCGGATCAACGGAATCTTGCTTGGCGGGGCGGGTGCGTGCATTATGGGAATATTCTGGCTTGGGTTGGGAACGACCTTCCTGGTCTGGGCCATTGGCAGTTTCTTCTTTGCCTTCTTTGAGCCGATTGTAGAAGGTGGCAATCTTGCCATCTGGCAAACCAAAGTGGAAGCAGATGTTCAGGGGCGGGTCTTTTCTGCACGCCAATTGCTGGTGCAAATTCCTTATTTGCTGGGCATATTTGTTGCCGGGCCTCTGGCGGAATATCGATTCGGCATTCCTGCGGTGCTGGCCCTGGCTGGTGTCTTTGGCGGCTGCGTTTTTCTTGCCGGCTACGCGGTTCGCTCCATCCGTCACGTTGAAAACCTGTTACCAGATCAGGGAGATTAACCATGTCATATGCAATTCCGATTCTTTTTGTCCTCCTTTTGATCGCGCTCTACTATTTTATCGACCGAGAAATATACTTTTACGAGGGGATGCGCCTCGGCCCGCGCCTGCAACGCTGGCTGTACGACCGCTGGGCGGCAGATTACGATAAAGGCAAACAGGCCAGCCAAGCCGAAGACGAATCGATGCTGGCCCGGCCCATTTTGGAAAAACTGGCTGATCTGCCTGAACCGCTCATCCTTGACTTGGCAACCGGCACAGGCCGGTTGGGGTTGACCTTGTCATGCCAGCCCAATTTTGGCGGCAAAATTATTGCCCTGGATATATCACGAAAAATGCTTCAGATCGCTGCCCGGAAGTTGTCCTTGTTCCGAGGCCAGATCGACCTGATCCAGTACCTGACGTTGCCCCTGCCTTTTCCGGACGAAAGTTTCGACGCTGTGTGCTGCCTCGAAGCGCTGGAGGTTATGCCCGAAATGGAGGAACCGCTCTCGGAACTGTACCGGGTTCTTCGTCCGGGCGGGCTGCTGGTCACTTCGCGCGGGACGGAGGCTTCGGGGCGCAAGGCGAAAATCCGCAGCACCGAAAATTTCAGTCAGCTCCTGCGGCGTTTCGGGTTCGAGCAGGTTGAAATCACAGCGTGGTGGAAGTACTTCGACCGGGTCTTTGCGCAAAAGCCGGGGAACGCTCCTCCTGTCGGTCAGCACAACCTGTTTGGTCTGTTGCGTTGCAAGGCCTGCGACAAGATCGGATGGCAGGAAAATCCCAAAGAAGTGCTCTGCCGTTCTTGTGGCACAACATATGTTTATTCTAACGAGAAAATCCTGATCTTTGAAATTGATCGCAAGGAGTAGAAATCTGGGCTGTTTTGGGCGTTAAAAATAAGCGTATGTGTTATAAAATACTATGCGTGAAATATCATCAACCGCCAAATTAAGACTAAAGACTTACCTGCATATTCACGATATTGAAGCCGATCTTTGGAATAAAATTGGCAAGGAAGATGCTTTTCAAAGCCATCAATGGTATTTTTATGCCGAAAAAGTAATGGTTGATTGCAGGCCATTCTACATTCTGGCCTATGACAATGAAGAACTGGTTGGGCGAGCTACATTTTATCTTGTGCCCTCTGAACCGCTTCCGATTCAACCCACCTTTCTGCGCAATATTGCACAACAAATTTTTCGACGCTGGCCACTGTTCATCTGCCGAACACCGCTGGCCGGGCTTTCGGGCTTTGTTTTGTCTGAGCAGGCGGATGGTGATGAAGTGCTGGCGAAGATTTCGTCAGCGGCCCTGGCGCAGGCACGTGAATGGAAATCATCTTTTCTGTTTTTTGACTTTGTTGAACAAGAATTAACGTTCCTGCCTGGATGGAAGCCGCGCTTCAAGCCCATGATGGTGAGTGAACCCGGGACACTCATGAAACTATCCAGCCCGGATTTCGAGAGCTATATCTCTGGGCTTGGCAAAGATGAACGTTATCATTACCGGCGTATCCAGCGCAAGGCACAGGAATTGGGGATTGTTGTCGAGAGACACACCTCCGCAACAGACCCGGACGAGGCTTTGGATCTGATCCGCGCGGTCGAGGCAAAGCACACATCCACACCCGTACCGTGGACTCGCGCCCTGCTGGAGAATCTCAATCTGATAGATGGGACCTGGCTGACCGCCCGCATCGAGGATCGCCTGGTCGGCTGCGGACTGGCACTCAGAGACAATGGCGCACAGATCAACACAGCCCTCGGGCTGGCCGACGATGTGCCATACGTTTATTTTGCGCTGTTGTACGAAAGTTTGCGCCTGGCATTTGAAAACAACGTGCACATGGTACGGCTTGGAAGCGGCGCGTATGATGTCAAAAAACACCTGGGTTTTCAGGTCGAAACCAATAATTACGTGATGGCTGCTTCTCCAAATTCCACTTTGCAACGATTGATCGATAGGATGGCATAAATGATTACAGGAAGTTCCCTTAGCGCTTTACTCGCCGTGGTGGTGATAGCGTTTTTCATTATGGATTTTTATTTCATGCTGCGCTATGACCGTGACCGGCTGTCTGGAAAAGGCTGGTCGTGGGACTATACTTTGCTTGTTGTGGGGTTGGGGCTGGCGGTTGTGCTTCAGCCCATTTTTTTCCCTGCGATCGGCCTGGTTACCGGGCAAGACTGGGGATTGGCCTTACAGATGATCGGAATGGCGCTGATCCTGTTATCGTTTGCCATTCACATCTGGTCACGGCTGCACTTGCAAAAATTTTACGCCGAAAGAGTGGAGGTCCAATCTGACCACAAAGTGATCGAGACCGGCCCATATGGTTTGGTTCGACACCCGCTGGTCACATCCTTCTTTATGTTGGGAACGGGTGTTTTCCTGCTGGCTCCAGCCCTGACGACGCTGGCTGCAATGGCCTACGTTTACTGGGACTTCAGCCGCGCGGCAAGGCAGGAAGAAGAACTGCTCAGCAAGACCCTGCCCAGTTATCAAGACTACATGATACGCGTGCCAAAGTTTTTACCGCGCTTGAAAAAATAGGAGCTGTCAACTTATGGAATCCTTGCGTCAGGTTTGGTCAAAATCAAAATTGTATCGGTTTGCCCTGATTGCAGCAATCGTATGGTTCATCTTGCGTTTGTTCATCCAAGTTATTTACGCAAGCGGCGCGATGCCAGAATTAACCGGCGAGGATGGTCTGCCCGCAGATTTGCCCGTTTACATTGGGGCAGCCCAAAATTTCACACTGGGGCAGGATCTTTATCCGCAAGACTTGAGCGACTCAACCTTTCATTACCCTTACTCGCCTCCTTTTGCGATGTTGTCCACCCTCCTGTTATGGTTCCCGGCTCGCTGGATCGCCCTGGGAGGCACTCTGTTGTGCGTTGTTGTGTATGCCTTGCTCTATCTCAAGTGGATGCAAATTTTCAAAGAACTCTCCCTGCCAGATGTTGTGGAAAAAATGGCGTATACCCTGCCTGTCTGGTTGATCTTCTCCGCGTTTTGGGGAGTCGTTGTTTACGTAAATATCGGAATTTTGGTGGCGCTCGTTGCCACCCTGTTGATCGAAAGCATCTTGAAAGAACGCCTGGGTTGGTCAGCGGCGCTGGTTTCGTTTTTGCTGATCTCAAAAGTCATGTGGATTTTCCCGCTGGCGTTGCCTTTACTGCTTGGGCGGCATAAGTTTTTTCTAAAACTAATCGGCCTTGCCGCGCTGTTCTATGCCGGGTTGGTTGGCCGGAGCATGTTCGTTGCCGGCCCTGATTACATCCTGGCTCAGTATCCGCAGTATTTTGCCCACTTGCAGCGGATTGCCAGCGAATTTCCCTGGCACGTTCGGGACGCAATTCCCTTTTTGGGATACAACCACTCGATCAAGCAGTCCCTCGTTTTTGTTCTTGGCCTTCAGCCCTGGGTTTTACAACTGGCAACAGTTATCAAGGTACTGATTCTGCTGCCCTTTGCGCTGATCTGCTGGCGCTTGTCCCGTGCGAAGGGTTTGGCAACGTCATCCACGCTTCAGGTAGGGTTGGCTTTTGGCCTGTATCTGGGGGCTTTTATCTGGCTGGATATTGTCTGGGAAGTGCTGCTGGGAATTGCCATATTTCCTTTCGTTCTTTCGATACTGGAAAAGAAGAAATGGAAAAAAGCATTGGTCTGGACTGTCTTCATGCTCTATGCGCTGGTTGATGTCATTCAGTTTTTCAGCTACATGATCGGTGGCGACAGCGTGGTGGTCATGCAAGGCGCGTATGTTTTGACCGATCCCAGCCTGCATTTTCCGCTGACCATGGCGGTTATCCTGTTGTTCTATATCATCATTACACATAAGTTGTGGCAATTGCTTCCGGCATTGTCAAAATCAGAATCCCAAATAGGCAGGTATTGAAAACATGGACATCGACACCTTTTTAAAATTACCTACGGAAGAAGTTGCAAAGATTGTCCGGGCGCATGGCCCAAAAGTATGCGTATTTCCCATCAACGGAACCCGGCGCTGGTTTTTGATGGAGCGCGAACTTCCCTCTGATGATTATGCATCCGCGTATTTATCTGCAATCATTGAAAACCATATTGGTCTTTATAAGTTATTTTTCGACCATGGTATCGAAACCTTGTTGACGCCCGCCTTGGGCACTGATCTTTGGGAAAGAGGCGATGAGTATGTTCAAATGGTTGCCGAGGGCTTTGCTGCGCTGGCGAACCATGCAGAGTTTCTCGCATTTTTTGATCAATACAACGTGAAAACAGGTTTTTACGGGGACTATAGAAAATTTTTATCCAAAACAAAGTATTCCCATTTGTTGGATACATTCAATGCCGTAAAACAAAAAACTGCAAATAACAGCCAGCGCAGGTTGTTTTTTGGTTTGTTTGCCAGCGATGCAACAGAGTCTGTTGCCGAGCTATCCGTGGCATATTACCAACAGCACGGGGCCATTCCAAACAAACAAAAAATAATAGAGTTGTATTATGGCGAATATGTGCAGCCGGTAAGTTTTTTTATCGGGTTCGATAAATTTAGCGCTTATGATATGCCCCTGTTGACATCCGGTTTCGAAGACCTGTATTTTACAGTTAGCCCCTCAGCATATCTTTCACAGAATCAGTTGCGAGAAATACTATTTGACCATATTTATTCAAGGCCGGTGGAGGAACCTGAGTATTCAGAAATGTCCCATGAATCCTGGAAAGATATGAAAACCTTCTATAAAGTTTATCGCGAGACCACCCTGGGGGTAGGGATTATTAGAGACGGTATATGGTATCCCCAACTGCCTAACGGACAGGAATAACAACTATGAATATCATTGATGCCGCGAACGAATTGCTTGGAGAAATAGGACCGGGGAAGATGAGTAATACGGTCTATGATACTGCCTGGGTCGCCATGTTGGGAGAGATTGATTGGGAACTTAGTAATTCTGCGTTGGAATGGCTATCTTTGAAACAGCTACCTGATGGGAGTTGGGGCAATAACTCTCTGTCTTACTACCATGATCGTTTAATATGCACCCTGACCGCTATGTTGGCGCTTTCCAAACGAGGGCGGCGTGCTTATGATCAGCATCAGGTGGAACGCGGAAGAGATGCGATTGAAAAAATCATTAGCGGCGCAACAAGCAATTTGGCAGCTGACCCATATGGCGTAACTGTGGGCTTTGAGTTGATCGTACCGACCCTAACGGCTGAAGCCGAAGCGGTTGGGTTAATCCCAAGCCAGCAAGGGCGTATCCTGGGGCGTTTGCAGAATCAAAGAGTGCGGAAACTTTCCTTGCTTAACGGGAAAAAAATTAGCCGTTTCCTAACGGTAGCACACTCATCCGAAATGGTTGGTTCAGATGGTTTAAATTTGTTGGATTTGGAAAATCTGCAGGAAGCTAACGGTTCAATTGGTTACAGCCCATCTGCCACGGCTTTCTTTGCGTTGAAGGTTAAGCCCGGTGACCCTGCCGCGCTTGGCTATCTCAACAGCATCAAGCATGATGGCGGTGTACCGAATGTGGCGCCAATCGATGTTTTTGAATGCGCCTGGACGCTGTGGAATTTGTCACTTACTGGCCAGGTAAATGAGCTTGATTTGGCGCTCGTTCAAAAACATTTGAAATTCTTGTTTGACAATTGGAATGATCGAACAGGAGTTGGCTTTGCCGCAAATTATTCTGCCCACGATGGGGACGATACCGGGCTTGTTTTTGATGTGCTCAAGCGCTTTGGGTATCATCCCAGCCTTTCAGCGATGCTGGCCTATGAAGAATCCGATTCTTTTAGATGCTTTGCCCTGGAGGCCAACCCATCGGTAAGCGCCAATATTCATGCCCTGGGGGCGTTAAGGCAGGCGGGATTAAGCGTTGATCATGGAGCCGTCCAAAAAATCTTACGGTTTCTGGAGAGCAGAGGACATTCGAATACATTCTGGGCCGATAAATGGCACATCTCCCCCTACTATGCAACATCCCACCTGATCATCACCTGCGCGGGTTTCGCTGATGAATTTGCCGTCAAGGCTGTTAACTGGATGTGCGAAACTCAAAAACCAAATGGTTCGTGGGGTTATTACATGCCTACAGCAGAAGAGACCGCCTACTGCCTTCAGGCTCTTGCGATATGGGAAAAATCTGGCGGCAAAGTTCCTAAACCTGTTATAGAAAGAGGGGCAAAATGGCTTGTTGATAATATGGATACACCTTATCCCGCATTGTGGATTGGAAAATGCCTATATTCTCCTGATCTGGTTATTCGTTCATCGATCATCAGCGCACTGATGCTCACAACATAAGAAACGAGACAGTATGAGAAAACCTGCTTTGAATAAACTCTTCGAAATACACTCTGTTGATCCAGACGACCTTCGCCGAAGAAGACTGGTAAGCATTCTTCTTGCCGGGATGACAGTTCTGGGGGCTCTTTTGTTGGTAATGGTTGGCGTTTTTTCTCTGCTCGATGATACTGAGTTTTCCGGCAGCACGGAAATTTTGATAGCCCTGTCCAGTATCGGCGGTTTTATCGTTTTAGCCATTGGTATATTTCTACTAAATCGGCGTCGCTCCGGGCCGCTTCCTGGGTGGATTTTCCTTTTCCTGCTTCTTCTTACCGTTAGTTTTTCAGATAGCCCCGAACAATTGGTGGATGGACGTAGCCTTTACCTGTTTACGCTCCCAATTTTGATTGCCAGTTTTGTGTTATTCCCCTTGGCAAGTTTTGTTTTTGCTGGCTTTAGCAGTATTGCCCTGTGGCTGCTCACAATGATGGGCGGACTCGGGGTAGTCAATTTCTTTGGCATGGTTGGATTTTTTGCAATCGCGTTCGTTGCCTGGCTGGCTTCGAACAACATGGAAACAGCCCTCAAAGACCTGCGCATCCTTAATCGCGAGTTGGATAAACGCGTCGAAGAACGCACCAGGGAACTTGCCGAAGCTTTGACCCGTGAGTTTGCCGAAACCGGAAAGAATCAGGCCATTCTTGAGGGGATTGCCGACGGCGTCATTGTATTTAACGCCGATGAAAAGATGATCGTTGCCAACCCTTCGATCTGCGGCTTATTGAACATGGAGCGTGTCGAATTGCTTAATAAAAGCATCGACGAATTTGCGGCCATCGGCCCTTTGGCCGATGCGGATATCGCAAAACTTCGCGAATTGCTTAAAAACCCTGTCAAAGAAGCCCCAAGTGTTCGCTTCGTCTGGGGTAAGAAAACTATTTCCGCAACAACCGCCTCGGTTGTTACGCCGATTGGTGAGCCGATAGGTACAGTCGCTGTTTTTCGTGATTTCACCCGCGAGGCGGAAATTGAGCAAATGAAAAATACATTTGTCGCCATGGTTTCGCACGAATTGCGAACCCCCCTAAACGCAATTCTGGCCTACGCAGAGATGATTCAAGACCAGGTTTATGGCCCGGTCAACCCTGAACAAGCCAATGCTGCCGGGCGTATCTTTACCAATACCCGGCGGCTTATTAGCCTGGTTAGCGATTTGCTCGATCAGGCAAGACTTGAAGCGGGCAAGTTGAAAATTGAAATCCACGAGTTTCGTGTTGTTGAAGTCGTTGATGCCATGCGCGGGGTCATGGAAAAACCTGCGAAGGACAAAGGGCTTGCACTGAATATTGCAATTGCAGGCACAACCCCGAAGATCGTATGGGGAGATTCTCACCGTTACCAGCAAATTCTTATCAATCTGGTCAATAATGCTGTCAAGTTTACTGAGACTGGCAAAGTTTTTGTAAACATTGCCGGGTTGGATGAAAATTATTGGACAGTTGAAGTAAGTGATACCGGCCCTGGCATCCCCGAAGACGCCATAACCACCATCTTCGAGACATTTCGCCAGGTGGATGGCGTTACCACCCGCCATCACGGCGGCGCCGGGCTGGGGCTTTCCATCGTAAAACGTTTGGTTGAATTGATGGGTGGTACTATTAAAGTCCAAAGTGTAGTTGGCGTCGGCAGCACGTTTACCCTGACAATGCCTATTAATCTAAACAAAGAACAGTAAGGAGAATATACATGACATCACCTTTTGCCCTTGTGATTGAAGACGACCCTGACCTCTCTGATATTTTTTCCAAGGCGTTGATTGCCGCCGGATACGCCACTGAAGTGATTGTGGATGGTCAGGTTGCACTGGAACGCATCAAAGAAGATGTCAATGCGTACCTTGTTGTTCTTGACTTGCACCTGCCTAACGTCTCAGGTGAAACGATTCTTAAACAGATGAAAAATAATCCTAACTTTTCTTCCACCCGGCTGATTATTACCACTGCCGATACAATATCGGCTGAGATACTGCGGGATAAGGCGGATATTGTTCTGGTAAAACCGGTTTCTTATGGGCAATTGCGCGACCTGGCGCAAAGATTCCTGCCCAGATAGCCATCGCGCCATGCAGCCAATCATCAAAATCGACCTTTCTTCTGGAAAAATCGAGAGATTTCGCGTACCCGTTGAGTTTGAACGGGACTATCTAGGTGGGGCCTCGCTGGGAGCGCGCCTGCTTTGGGACTCTCTCACCCGTGAGCTGGATCCCCTTTCGCAGCAGTCGCCCCTGCTGATTCTTAACGGCCCGCTCTCCGGGACAGCCGGCCCAACGGTCGGGCGTTTTGTTGTCTGCGGAAAGAGTCCCGCTACCGGGCTATGGGCAGAATCTAATTGTGGCGGCTTTTTCGGGCCCGAACTGCGTACCGCCAGCTGGGACGGAGTCTGGATTACCGGAAAAGCCGAAAAACCGGTTTACCTGTTTATTCGAGATTCGCAAGTCGAAATTCGACAGGCCGACTCGCTCTGGGGGCTGGATACCTACGAAGTGCAAGATGCTGTAAAAAGGGAAACGGGGATACAGGGAATCCGTACCCTGGGCATAGGCGTTGCTGGTGAGCGTATGCTGCCTTATGCGCTTTTGCTCTGTGACCATGGCCGTGTTGCCGGGCGGACGGGCTTTGGCGCAGTCATGGGTAGCAAGAATCTCAAAGCGATTGCGGTCAAAGGCACAGGCAAAGTTCTGGTTTTCGACGCCACAGCGTATGCCCCGCTCCGCTCAGAAGCCAATCGCGCCCTGAAAGCTGACCCGATGACCAGCGTTCTTGCCACGCTCGGCTCGGCAGGTGCAGCGGATTATTTCAACTATCTTGGCGAACAGCCCAAGAAATATTTCAGCGCTGGCGTTCTTGAAGGCGCGGATAACATCTCCGGGGCAAGTGTGGCCGAGGGCATTCTGGCCGGTAAATCGGCCTGCCATGGCTGCGTCATCGCCTGCGGGCGGGTGGTTAAGCTTGAAGATGGCGAAAAGCGTAAGGGGCCAGAGTACGAAACCCTGGTCGGGTTTGGCCCCAACCTGGGGCTGACCAGTCCGGCAACCGCCACCCGCCTGGGCGAACTGTGCGACCGCTATGGCCTGGATACGATCTCGATGAGCGGGGTGATCGGCCTGGCTTTCAGGTTGTACGAACTCGGGTTTATCGGCGAACAAGATGCGGGTGGACTCGAACTGGCCTGGGGCAATGCCTCAGCCGCCGAAGAATGCATCCATCTCGCTGTCCGGCGCGAGGGGTTGGGGCAATATCTGGCCTTGGGCGCAAAAAGTTTTGCCGAACATTTCGGCGCGCCTGATGAAGCCGTGCAGGTCAACGGTCTGGAAGTGGCCTATCACGACCCGCGCGGGGCTTCGGGCATGGCGATTGTCTATGCCACCTCGCCGCGCGGAGCCTGCCACAACCAGTCTGACTATTTTTTGGCTGATATCGGCCAGGTGGATGCCAGTTTGGGGATGGACTTCTTCGATCGCCATGCCGGAGCAGAAAAAGCTGCCAATGTTGCCAAGCACCAGGATTTTCGCACCGTTAACAATTCCCTTGTCTTGTGCATGTTTGCCAACGTTCCGCCTGAAACGATGCTCGACCTGGTCAATGCCGCTTGCGGCTATGACTGGTCTCTGGACGATTTGTTGCGCTGCGGCGAACGCGCCTGGAACCTGAAGCGCCTGATCAACCTGAAACTTGGCCTGACCCGCGAAAGTGACCGCCTGCCGCAGCCCTTGCTGCGCGCCTACCAGGATGGCGGCGCGGGGGGGTATGTCATTCCGTTCGATGAAATGATGGCGGCCTATTATGCCGCGCGCGGCTGGGATGCGATCAGTGGCAAACCTGTTCCTGAGAAACTCTCTGGTTTGGGGCTTTCGTGGGTGGCAAAAGATTGAGGTTTGGTATACAATTATGCTGTCTTCAGGTTATTGCCTGAAATTTTTCCTGCCCTGTCCGTGTCAAACGTGAAGAGCCACTCCCCCTGCGGCAGCCCTCGTTTCGGCGGCAGGGTGGGTTATTTAAGGAAGTTTCCATGAACAAACTGATTGCATGGCTTGCTCCAAGGGCTAATTCTCCTGTTCAGCGCGTTCGGGCCTTGTTGGTGATGTTGTTTGCGCTGGGCATTTTTCTGGCCTTATTTGCCCTGATTTTATACTGGGTGCTGACCGGAGCGCTTGATAGCCTGATTACGATTTTGGCCGGGCTGGTTTTTGGCCTGATTCTGTTATCCATTGCCCGATTGGCGCAGGTTGGCAAAGTTGATTTGTCTGCCTGGCTGTTGGGCATTTTGCTGTCTGTGATTATTTTTCTTGATGTTGCTCAATATGGCTTTACTGAATCTATAGCGGCTTCAGCTTATGCCTTGCCTGTTGTATTCTCAGCCCTGGCTCTTGGGCTGGCGCCGGCGCTTCTTTTTGCTTTTCTGGGTGGGGTAGTTATGTGGGTTTTGGCCTTTGCCATGTCGCAAGGCTGGCTCGCAAACTCTTTCTATCATGAGTCTTTTCTCTCCTTCCACGCCCCGGCGCTGACGCTCTATTACTTCTTGCTGGCCCTGCTGGTGGGCGGGTGGAATCGCGCCCTTACGCAATTGCTTGGGCGCGAACGATCATTATTTACAGGAGATTTACCGCGATGAAACTTGTTACCGTAGCAGAAATGCGCACAATTGAAGAGGAGGCCGATGCCAACGGCCTGACTTATGCCAAAATGATGGAAAACGCCGGGCATGGACTGGCGCAGGAAATCCAGGTGCTGGCTTATAGCACGGATGGCCGTGAGATATTGGCGCTGGTTGGCCCTGGCAACAACGGCGGCGATGCCCTGGTTGCGCTGGCTCACCTGGCTGCTGATGAGTGGCGCGCCCGTGCTTATCTCGTTCGTCGCAATCCAGCCGGCGACCCGCTGGTCGAGCGGCTGCAAAAAGCGGGCGGCGAGATTCTCTCCGCTGCCGATGACTCTAATTTTGAGAAATTATCCGCTTTTATTGGCAGTGCCGATGTTGTTCTGGACGGTATTTTGGGCACGGGTTTTAAACTGCCGCTCAAACCCGAAATCGCCGGGGTGCTGGATGCCGTCAACCAGGCGATTGCCGGGCTGGGATGGCCGCCCTATGTTGTGGCCGTGGATTGCCCTTCGGGCCTGAACTGCGATACCGGCGAAGCCGCCCCGGAGGTGGTTCCGGCCAGTCTGACTGTTTGCATGGCCGCCATTAAACGGGGCTTGCTCAAGCTCCCGGCCTTTGATCTGGCGGGTGAGTTGTGCGTGGTCGATATTGGCCTTTCCGACGAGAAGGGCTGGAAGGCCATCTGCCACGAAGTTGCCGACGACGAGTTAATCGCCGACCTGCTGCCTGACCGCCCATCGGATGCCCACAAAGGCACGTTCGGCACCGCCCTGATCGCGGCGGGTTCACTCAACTATCCTGGCGCGGCCCTGCTGGCGGGTAAGGCTGCCTATCGTTCCGGCGCGGGACTTGTCCAGATGGCTGTCCCGGCTCCGGTGCAGGGCATGATGGCTTCCAATTTGCCTGAGGCTATCTGGTCGCTTCTACCGCACGAGATGGGAGCGATTTCTGGCAATGCGGCTGATATTCTCGTCAAAAACTTCGAGCGCGCTAGCGCCCTTTTGGTCGGTCCCGGCATGGGAACGGAAGAATCAACCGCCAAATTTATCGAAAACCTATTTAATAAGGGCAAGTCCCCGGTTCGTAAAACTTCGGGGATCGGTTTTGTTCACAGGGAAAATGAGCAGAAGGAGGCTGAGCGCGTTGGCTTGCCGCCATTGGTGGTGGATGCTGACGGTCTGCGTCTGCTGGCTAAAATTGAAAAATGGAACGAATTCCTGCCTGCTCTCACTGTCCTGACTCCGCATCCCGGCGAAATGGCTGCCCTGTCTGGGTTGAAGAGGGATGAAATTCAGGCAGACCGTCTCGGTATTGCCCTGAAATTTGCCGCCGAGTGGGGGCATATTGTCGTTTTGAAGGGTGCATTCACTGTCATTGCCGCGCCAGACGGGCGTGCTACTGTAATCCCTGTTGCGCATCCGGCCCTGGCTCGCGCTGGCAGTGGAGATGTGTTGGCCGGACTG
>JAKLPV010000191.1 GCA_022013685.1 Anaerolineae bacterium | reverse complement strand
GGACTATCCATTGGCTAATGGAAGGCGAGAGCCAGCGTTCTTGTTCTCCCTTTGCTGCTTTGGCTCCAATCTAACAAAAATAGAATGCCCAACAGAGTCTTCTAATTGTTGTTAACCAAAATTAGCATGACTTGGTCAGATGAAGCAACCAACGAAAGCAGCTACAGAGTGTACCGTAATGATACGCTGATCTCCACGCTAGAAGCAAACACAACCAGCATGGGAGATAACACCACCCTGGCCGCTCTCTGGCTTATCGGCAACCCCAAGCCGAGCGTAACCTATGCGATTGAAGCCTTCAACAGCGCTGGAAAGTCAAGCAAAGTTGAGAAAACAGTTTCCTGCCCGTAATAAAAAATAGGATTAAAAAGTCCCTCGAAGCAAAACCTTCGAGGGACTTTCCTTTAGCAAAACAGGAACGACCTAGGTGCCTTCTTCCCAAGAGTTCAGGTATTTGACCTGTTCTTCGGTCAGGGTGTCAATTTTGATACCCATCGCATCCAGCTTGATGCGCGCAATTTCCTTGTCGATGTCTTCCGGTACCGAGTAAACCGTGTTTTGCAATTTGTCGGCGTTCTTGAGCATGTATTCCGCAGAAAGAGCCTGATTGGCAAACGACATATCCATGACCGAGGCCGGGTGGCCTTCGGCGGAGGCCAGGTTGATCAGGCGGCCTTCACCCAGGATGTTGATCTTGCGGCCATCTTTGGTTTCATATTGCTCCACAAACTGGCGGACGAGGGTCGGTTCACCCTTGCTCATTGCCGCCAGGGCCGGGACGTTGATTTCGACATTGAAATGGCCGCTATTGGCAACAATCGCGCCGTCCTTCATGGCTTCGAAGTGGTGGCCGTCGATAACATTCAGGTCGCCGGTCACGGTGCAGAAGATATCACCAATCTTGGCCGCATCCAGCATCGGCATGACCTGGAAGCCATCCATGACAGCTTCGAGGGCCTTGAGCGGATCAATCTCGGTTACAACCACCAGTGCGCCCATGCCACGCGCGCGTGAGGCCAGGCCGCGTCCGCACCAGCCGTAGCCGGCCACAACAAAGACCTTGCCAGCAAGCAAGACATTCGTCGCGCGGATGATACCGTCGATGGTGCTCTGGCCGGTTCCGTAGCGATTGTCAAAGAAGTGCTTGGTCATCGCATCGTTGACAGCAATCACCGGGAAGTTAAGCATCTTGTCAGCTGCCATGGCGCGCAGGCGGATAACACCCGTAGTGGTTTCTTCGGTGCCGCCGATGATGCCGGGGATCAGTTCACGGCGATCTTTGTGCAGGACCGAAACCAGGTCTGCGCCATCGTCCATGGTCATTTGCGGTTTGTGATCAAGGGCAGCCGAAAGGTGTTTGTAATAAGTAACATTATCTTCGCCCTTGATGGCAAAGGTCGGGATTTCCCAGATATTGACCAGCGCTGCGGCAACATCATCCTGAGTCGAAAGCGGGTTGGATGCGGTGATAACCACATCCGCGCCACCAGCTTGCAGGGTGCGCATCAGGTTGGCGGTTTCGGCAGTGACATGCAGACAGGCTGACATGCGAACGCCCTTAAGTGGTTTTTCCTTCTCGAAGCGTTCACGAATCAGGCGCAGAACGGGCATTTCGCGCTCGGCCCAGTCCACCCGGCGGCGTCCGCCTTCGGCCAGGGAAGCATCTTTAATATCGTAATTACTCATGTTTTCTCCTTGAAAATTGGTTAATCGAAAATGGTTAATGGAGGATTGTTTATCAAGGCTGGATACTCGATTTCCCATTAACTATTAACGAATATCGTTTATCGAATCAATTCATTCAGTTTACCACCATCGTCATAATGCTCACGAAAGCGTTTGACGAACTGTTCACGCGTGTAGTAGTGATTCTGGGTACCGTTCTGCTCGAGGACATAAACCGCCGCCAGTGAGCCAACCTGGCCGCACAATTGCCAGTCCCAACCGCGCGCGTAAGCAGCCAGGAAGCCGCCCCTGAACGCGTCGCCGACACCGGTCGGATCAATGATGCGCTCCTCGGGGGTCACCGGGACAAAGATTTCCTTGCCTTCAGCATAAATACTTGCCCCTTCCGCACCCTTGGTAACAACAATGATATCAACGTGCTTGAGCATATCATCCAGGCTCATGCCGGTTTTTTTGCAGATCAGGCCAAATTCATAGTCGTTGACAAACAGGAAGTGTGCGCCATCCATATCGCGGGCAATTTCTTCGCCTTCGAGGCGCAGGATTTGTTGCGACGGATCGTACAGGTACGGGATGCCAAGCTCGCGGCATTCGGCAGCACGGTTCTTCATCGCGGCCGGATCGTCAGGGGAAATGACAACCAGGTCCGGGCGTTTTGCAACATCGCGCAGGCTGATCTCGGAGGCATGGGTCATCGCCCCAGGGTAAAACGAAGCGATCTGGGCGTTGATACGATCGGTCGTGGCAAAGAACGAGGCGGTGAATTTTCCATTAATGACCTTCGCCCACTCAGTATCGATTCCATTTTGCTCAAGCCAGGCGCGGTAATCACCAAAATCTTCGCCGACGGTTGCCATCAGGCGCGGTTTTTCGCCGAGCAAGGCCAGGGTGTAAGCAATATTCGGGGCAGTGCCGCCACGCTGGCGGGTCATGCTATCTACCAGGAAGGACAAGCTGATGTTTTTGAGCCGTTCGGGCAGAATTTGCTCATGAAAATGACCCGGGAAGGTCATCAGGTAGTCATAAGCAACAGAGCCGGAGAGAAGAATATCCATTAGTTCCTCATTAATTCGTTATTGGGTGTTCGATGCTGATGAGCGAATTTCACTTTACAAACATCGGCAAATTCAAATCAAAAGGCGGGTAAACCACACCATTTTCAGTCACAATGCCCGTAAGCAGGCGGTTGGGGGTGATATCGAAAGCCGGGTTGCGAGCTTTTGCGCCCAGCGGGGCAACCCGCTCTCCCTGAAACTGGATGTCCAGCACTTCAGCCGGATCACGCTCTTCGATCGGGATCAAGCCGCCGTGTGCCAGCGACAGGTCTATCGTCGAGGTCGGCACAACAGCATAAGTTGGGATACTATTATCGTAGGCGGCCAGGGCCAGCATATATGTCCCGATTTTGTTGGCAACATCGCCGTTGGCAGCCGCCCGGTCGGCCCCAAAAAGGACTTTCTGAGCCTGCCCGCTACGCAGGAAGTAACCAGACATATTGTCTGAAATAATTTCGTATGGGATGCCGTACTGCTCCAGTTCCCAGGCTGTCAGGCGCGCGCCTTGCAGGCGCGGACGGGTCTCGTCAACCAGCACATGGATCTTCTTGCCCTGTTCCCAGGCGGTGCGAATGACGCCCAGCGCGGTGCCCCAATCGACTGTCGCCAGCGCCCCGGTGTTACAGTGATGGATGATGGTATCGCCATGAGCGATCAGTTCTGCGCCATGAGCCGCCATACGCTGATTAATGGCTACATCTTCATCGGCCAGGGTTTGGGCTTCGCTCAACAACGCCTGTCGGACCTCGTCAGCAGGTTGCGAGACAGACAAACGAACAGCGGTCGCCATCAGCCTGTCCACTGCCCAGGCCAGGTTAACCGCTGTCGGTCGGGAAGCTTTCAGAGTGCTGGCAGCGGCTTCCATATCGGCCAGCAGGTCACGGGTTGTCTGTGCCCGTGATTCAAATCCGGCCAGCGCCAAACCAAAAGCGGCGGCAGCGCCAATCGCTGGCGCGCCGCGCACCACCATCCCTTTGATCGCCTGCGCGACCTCGGCATGGCTGTGGTATGAGACAATTTCCAGCACTTCCGGTAATCGGCGCTGGTCAATCATCTCAAGCGTATTATTTTTGGAGTTCCAGGTTACAGTTCGCATCGGCAATACACAGGAAAAGACGCCCTCTATAGAGAGCGTCAATGAAGTGATATTAGTTTAACATAAGATGATGCCCTTGTAAAGCATTGACACACCCCGCCAAAGCCAGTATAAGGGCAGGATGAAAACCAAAATCGCGTTTCTGATCGGGCTGCTTCTCGCGCTGGCGGCCTGCTCCCTGCCGCTGGCGGGCGAGACAAACGCCACGCTTACCCCTGACCCATCAACAACTCCGCTTGCCAGCCCAACAGCCCTGCCAACCAATACCCCTGAGCCAACAGCGACCCCTTTTCCGGCGGCGCGCATCAGCAGCGGAGAACACGCAATTTTCATCGGCGATTACAACCGCTCGCGAGATGAGTTCCGCATTTCGCTGGCGAACAGCGACGATCCTGAAATACGCGCCTCGGCCCTGTGGGGGCTGGGTAAAACCGAGTTCCTGGCTGGCAATTATTCCGCCGCCCTTGACCACCTGCGATTGCTGACCCAGGGCTACCCTGAAGACGAAAACGCCGCACAGGGTTGGTTCCTGCTGGCTGAAACTTATTTTGACGTGGGACGTTACCAGGAATCAGCCGATGCATTTGCGCTCTATCTGCAAATGCGCCCCGGCTTGCTTGACCGCTTTGTGCAAACCCGGCGCGGAGACGCCCTGCGCGCCGCCGGCAAGCCACTGGAGGCGGTTGCTGCCTACCAGGCCGCGCTCGAAACCGGCGTGAGTGACCCGATCCTGCTGAAGTTACAGATTGCCCAATCCTATGCAGCGGCAGGTGACCCGCAATCCGCGATCATTCTCTATGATGAAATTGAAGCCGCCACCCAAAACGATTATGTCAAGGCGCAGGTTTACCTATTGTCAGGCCAGGCTTATCTCCAGATGGGAGACAGTGCCACAGCCTATCAAAAGTGGCTTTTTACTGTCAACAACTACCCCCTGGCTTATGACTCGTACTCGGCGCTGGTCGGGCTGGTCAACGCCGGTCAGCCCGTGGATGAATATAATCGCGGCCTGGTCGATTATTTCGCCGGCCAATATGATGTGGCCCTGGCCGCGTTCGACCGTTATATTACCGCCAACCCGGCCCACGACGGCTCGGTTTTACACTACAAAGCCCTGACCCTGCGCGAGTTAAGCCAACCGACAGAGGCCGTCGCGGTGTGGGACGAGCTAATCCGCTTATATCCCAGCAATCGTTTTTGGGCTGCCGCCTGGGAGCAGAAAGGCTTCACCCAATGGGCCTACCTGAGCGATTATGCGAGCGGGGCTGAAACTTTCGAGCGATTCGTCAACAACGTTCCTGGCTCCCCGTTTGTAATCTCATATACCCTGAGCGCCGCGCGCATTCACGAACGCGGCGGCAACCTCGAGCGCGCCGCTGAATTATGGGAAACAGTTGCCATCCAATATCCGAATGATATTGAAGCCAGCAATGCCCTCTTCCAGGCAGGTATCGCCCATTACCGGCGAGGCGATTATGAGCGAGCCCGCGACAACTTCCAGCGCACGTTGGTTCTGGCCCTCGAACCCATCGAGCGCGTCCGCGCCCAGTTCTGGGTCGGCAAAGCGTTGTTGAAACTGGGAGACACATCGGGCGCTTACGTGGCCTGGCAGGCAGCGCAGGCCCTAACACCCAATGGCTACTACAGCCTGCGCGCCCGCGATTTGCTGCTAACTCGGGAACCTTTTGAAACCCCGGCAGCCTACAATTTCGATTACAACCTTGCCAGCGAACGAATCGACGCCATCGCATGGATGCGGGTGAAGTTTGGCTTAACCGCCGAAACCAACCTGACCAACCCCGGTGCGCTCAGCAACGATCCACGCTTCCGGCGCGGGCTGGAGTTCTGGCAGTTGGGGCTGTACGACCAGTCCCGTCTGGAATTCGAAGAGCTGCGCCTGGCCGTCCAGGAAGATCCGCTGGATACTTTCAGACTGGGCAACTACCTGCTCGATATTGGCCTGTACCGACCCGGCATTACCGCCCTGCGCCAGGTGCTGACCCTGGCCGGACTGACAGAACAGAACGCCAGCCTGACCGCGCCGGTTTATTTCAGCCACGCCCGCTATGGATTGTATTACCGCGAAATCATTTTCCCCGCCGCTGAAGAATACAACTTCGACCCCATCCTGATAACCAGCCTGGTACGCCAGGAAAGTCTGTTCGAAGGTTTTGTGCGCTCGAGCGCAGGCGCGCGCGGCCTGATGCAAATCATGCCTGCCACCGGAACCAGCGTTGCCGAGCAAATGAATTGGCCGTCCAATTACAACAACGAGGCGCTATACAGCCCGCAAGTCAGCGTGCGCATGGGCACTTTTTACCTGAACAGCAGCCGTCGTTACCTGGACGGAGACCTGTACGCCGCGCTGGCTGCCTACAACGCCGGGCCGGGTAACTCAGCCATCTGGAAAAACCTGGCCGGAGAAGACCCCGACCTGTTTCTCGAAATCGTCCGCTTCAAAGAAACCCGCGATTACATTCGCGGCATCTATGAAATTTACAGCGTTTATCGCACACTCTACAGCCCAATCCAACAATGATATTTCAGAAGTAAACAGCGGGATTCTCACCTCGCAGCTTGATAAAAACAAAAAAAGGCGTGAGAAATCTCTCACGCCTTAATAATTTGAATTAACGAAGACTATTCAATATAAGCAAGCAAGCGTTGGTGTACTTCTTCGGTTTCCATGTCAATAATCGAAACAAGCTTATCGCGGCCTGACAAGCCAGCCACAATATCCAGCTTTGTTGGCGGGCAGCCCAATACTTCAGCCAGAAAAGCAACCAGCTGCTTATTGGCATCATCATCTGCCGGAAGCGCAATCAGGCGCACCTTGACCGTGCCATCAGTCTGAATTTCGGTTACTTCGTTACGGCTGGCACGCGGCGTTACCCGAACAGCAAGCGCCACACCACGCTGTCCATTGTGCAACCTGAACTGACGATTTGCCATCTTTCACCTCACATTCCAAAGAATGTTGACTAATATTCCCGCGATTAATTGTACCAGAATAATCAGCACCAACGGACTAAAATCAAACATGCCGATGGTTGGCAAAATCCGCCGAATGGGGGCCAGGAACGGCTCGACCAGCCTGTCCACCGTCATACGAAATGAATTGTAAGGACTCACAAAGTATGAAATGATAACCTTGACAATCACAAGCAAGGTGAACAACTGTTCAATAATGCGGATTGCAGATATTAGTACATCAACCATGGATGAATATTCCTTTCGAATGAATAACGATTACCGGTCGATATGTTTTGCAACAGCGGAGCGCACTACCCGCGCGCCTGTCTCTGCCCCATGATAGCGGTTCCTACCCTGACAAGGGTTGCCCCCTCTTCAACGGCCACCGCAAAATCTACGCTGGTGCCCATCGATAACTCTGCCCAGTCTGCCGCCGGAACCTGTTTCGAGAGGTATTCCTGCAGCCGGCGCAAACGCACAAAAAATGGACGCGATTCTTCCGCCTCATCGGCAAAGGGCGGCATACTCATCAGTCCGCGCACCTGCAAATGCGAAAGCGAACAGATTTGTAGAACATCGTCGCGCAAGGCGGGCCACTGCGCCTCAGCCCAGGCCGGGTAACCAAACTTGCTGCCCTCACCGCTGACATTGACTTCCAACAAGACTGGCAGAGTGCGGCTCGTTTCGGCGCTGAAACGCTCGAGGCGGCTGGCAAGTTTCAGGCTATCGAGCGAATGCAACATATCGAAATATCGCGCCACCAAATCGGCTTTGCGGCTCTGGACGTGGCCGATCATGTGCCACTCGGCCCGACCATCGCCAATTGCGGTCCTTTTCGCGACCGCTTCTTCGGCATAGTTTTCACCCAGATACTGCGCCCCTGCCTGTATTGCAGCCTGAACACTCTCAACAGGATGGGTTTTGGTCACCACCACAAGGCGCACAGAACCAGGGTTGCGTCCTGCAGATTGGGCAGCGCGAGCTATTTTTTCCTGGGTATCTTCCAGGCGGGCGCGAATTTCAGAAACCAGTTTATCGTCCATGCCTGAATTGTACCAACAATCAATCGCGCAAAGCGATCAGGGCCCCAAATCGCCCGGTCTTGCCTTTTTGCTCGCGGTGTGAGTACCAGTCCTGCGGATTGCAAGCAGTACACATCCCGGCGGTTTCGATGTTCTGGTCTTGCAACCCGGCCTGTCGCAGGGCAAGCCGGTTGGCCGCCCACAAGTCAAAATGCGGGCGCTGCCCGCCGTTTTGATGAAAAAGCGATTGGGCATCAGCGCCAAAAGCCAGGTTGGCCTTTTCAACCACGTCTGGGCCAACTTCGTAATGGTCGGGGCCTATGGAAGGGCCTATCACTGCCAGCATCTCGGCGGGATTCGAGCCATAGGCAGACTGCATGGCCGCGACCGTGGCCGTCACCGCTTTGCGCACCGTCCCCAGCCAGCCCGCGTGGACAATGCCCACAGCCGGGTGAAGCGGGTCGTAGAGCAGGATCGGCGTGCAATCGGCGAAACGCATAAAGAGCGTCACCGCCGGATTATCGGTAATAATACCGTCAGCTTTGAATTCGCGGGGAATGCTATCGTGCGGAGCGGTGGCAACCACCACGTCCGCGCTGTGGACTTGCCAGACATCGAACATCGAGCGCGGGTCGCGGCCCAATGCCCGAAAGGCGCGGAAACGATTTTCGCGCACGCGCGGCGTATCGTCACCGACAGTCCCGCCAACGTTGAGCGAGGCCCAGGGGTCAGGACTCAAGCCTCCCTGACGGGTAAAGACAGCCTGGATTACCTGCCGCGGGAACAGGTCGAAGGTCAGATAACGGACACCGTCAACGGTCTGGAAAGGCATCCATCCCCCATTACCTGGTGTTGGTTTTCTCGATGACGCGAGCCTTTTTGACCAATAATTGGCGGGTTTCCTGCATCGATTCTTCGACGTAAGGCAAGCCAAACCAGGCGGTCATGAAGCCAAAGAGCGCGCCAGTAAAGGTGCGCAGGAAAGGTGTGCTTTCGCGGTACGGGATGAGTTCATTCAAACCGGGGATACCCACCTGGCTGAAAAGTTGCGAAAATCCATCCAGCCCGACCGGGAGTATACCAAGCAAGAGCCAGAGTATCCAATTCAGGGGCTTGATACGCCGTCCCGTCAGACCATAAATAACAATAAAAAGAACAATTGCGCCATAAATGGCAACATCGCGGGCGCACAGGGCGGTCTTGTAGCCAACCTCTTCGCTACCGAGGTATTGTCGGGCGGCCCACAGATCATCTTCGGAAACGCCGGTTGCCTGTTCGAAATTAACCAGGTCAGCGACACCGGCCGCAGAGCGTGGATAAAAATACTGCGGGCCAAACAGATAGAGTGAGCGAAATCCGAGTTGATGGCAAAGCGGGCTGTAGACCGTGTAAATGACTTTTGCCGGGGTTTGCAGCCTGGCCTTCATCAAAACCGGAGCCAGTACCGGCAAACCAACATAAAGGAGAAATAGGAAGAAAACCAGCCAAATATAGTGGCGCGAAATCCACAGCGAAAAGCGATCTGTTCCACTCATGACCTGGGCATTGGCGCTCCGGCGCTGATACTCGGGGTCTGAGAGTTGTTCAAGATGCCCGCGCCGGTCGCGGGCCGCGCCGAGGGTCATACGCAGTTCAGGTAACCCAAAAGGCGCCTTCAGGCGGTATGGCCCGGCCTCGAGCACGGGTATCTCGGTCAGGTAAGATTTCAAGAGCGACTCATCGCTCTCAATGTCAATTTCAACCAGTTGGTGGGGGATTTCTTCCTGCAAAGATTGCAGGTCCGCTTTTGCTTGTTCACACAGATGACATTCTTTACGGGTAAAAAGGGTAACTGTCAGCACGGTTTATAGTCCAAAGTCAACGAAGAGGCCATAGTTGGCAAGCAGGTTGAAGACGCCAAAAATAAGCATAAGGCCAACAATAACAAGGATAACGCCCATAGCTATTTCAACGTAGCGCATGGTCTTGCCATGCTGGCGCAACAGGGTTGTTACCCAGCCAATACCCAGCGCAGCGATCAGGAAGGGGATTGCCAGCCCGGCAGAGTAAGCCGCAAGCATGAGCGCGCCAAAAGCAAGGTCGCCGCCGTTGAGGGCCAGGGTCAAAATCGCGCCCAGGACGGGGCCGACACAGGGCGACCAACCCGCAGAAAAGAAGACACCCATCAGAAAGGAAGCCAGATAACCCAGACGGGCGTCGGGAAGTTTTTGCACGCGGGTATCGTACTCAAGGAAGGGGATACGGAAAACGCCGATCATGTGCAGGCCAAAAATGATGACCACCAACCCACCGATTTGGGCCAGCCAGTTTCGGGCGTCGTACAGGAAACCGCCAATCGCAGAGGCCGCCAAACCGAGCGAGATGAAGACAAAACTAAAACCCAGGACAAAAACCAGGCCGTGCGAAAAAGTGATCCAGCGGTTGTTGGCGTTGGCTTCTCCGCCCGCAGCGCGCCCGCCCAGGTAGCCGACATAGGCCGGAACGAGCGAGAAAACGCAGGGGGAAAGAAAGGAAGCCAGCCCTGCGAGGAACGCCAATCCAACAGTGATATTTGCAATTTGCATGTTCAAGCCTCTTTAATAAGTGCGTTCTTCGATAACAACGTGGGTGCCACCTTCGCCCTGAATGGTCAGGTCGCCAGGCACGAGAGAAACCACCGGAGTTGTCCAGCGGAAAATCCATTTTGCATCATCAGGTGCAACGTTCAGGCAACCATGTGAGCGAGGCATACCGTACAGGTTATGCCAGAAGGTCGAATGAATTGCGACGCCAGTACCGGAGAACAGGGTCGTCCAGGAGACGCCGGGAGTGTCCCAACCGCCACCGACCGTGCCACCGGCCATGTGTATGGAAATAGATTTGCGCCAGGTCCAGTGCGTCCCCAGCGGGGTAGACCAGCTATCCACCGGGTTGCCAGCAACATCCCATTTTGCCCCGGAGGACATGCGGCAGAAATAGACTTCACGGTTGCCTTCCATGCACGAAATATTCTGATAGGTCAGGTTGGCAATAACCTTTTTTTCAGCCGGGTCTACATCGGGATGAATGGGTGCCACTTCTTCGTTAGCAATCGGGCGAAAAGCTGCGCCTTCGGCCCAAAAAATATCGCCATAACTGCCATAGCGCTCATTGATACGGTAGATAATGCTGCCGGTCACTTCACTGACCTTGATCTGGTCAACCCACATCACTTGGCTGTAGTAAAGGCGCAGGGGACGACCCATCGTAATCGAATCTGTAATCCACGGAGAACTGGGGACCTGATTTTCGAGCACAAAATCCACATAAGGGACAGTGACCTCAGCCCAAAAACCCTGCTTGCCTGACGGAATTTCACGCATGGGTTCGTTTGGTAAATTTTTAACCGGCTGGACGTATCCTGCGTAGACATAGCCATTTGGGGTTTCATACCAACGTTGATCGATGTAGTTAAAATCAAACGTTCCGGCGATAACTTCTTTTGTAAGGGGAACCACTGCATCTTCAAAGATTTTGGTTGTCGGCGCATAGTCGATGCGCGGTGCGGAGCGCAAATCAACAGAGGCAGTCATGCGTCCAAGTCGCGTTCCTTGCGGAAACTCCGGCAAAGGCATCACCCGGCTAAACGGGCTGAGCGCCATCGCGCCAGCAGCACCGCCAATCAGTTTTAGAAAGTCGCGTCGCGTGAGGGTCATGGTTTGTTCTCATAAAGGCCCCTCGGTTACACTCGGGGCAGGAGGTAAATGCTGGGTAAGGATACCCGGAAATACAACGGGCGTCAACGCACAGATGAGAGAGGATTAATCCTGCAAATAATCCACCAGGGCGCGCAGACATTCGGCGCTGACCTTGTGGGCAACATCGGCTTCGCAATATTCGACCTGCGCCCCGGCCTGCTCGAACAGGCTGACCGCCTGCCGCGCGCGTTCAACCGAGATCATCAGGTCCTGCGTGCCGTGGGCCACAAAAACCCGTTTCTGAGGGTCAAACGAGGCGGGAAACAGCGCTTCTGCACCGTGCGGTAGGAAACCGGCCAGCATGGCCAGCTTGCGGACGCGCTGCGGGTAAAGCAGGGAGAGCATCCCGGCCATGGCGGCTCCCTGACTGAAACCGGCCACATCAAATTGATCGGTATCAACCTGGTTGGCAATGCCCCAACCTTCGATAAAATGAAGCAGTTCAGCGGCAGAAGCGCGCAAATCATCCAACGAATGGCTGGTTTCAACGTGTTCGCGCCACGAATAGCCGCCGGAAGGGGCCGGGAACGGGGCGCGCGGAGCCAGCATCCAGGCGTTGCGCGGAAAATTACGGGCGAAAACCCACATCGAGTTTTCATCTCCGGTCCAGCCGTGCAGGAGCAGCAACAGGCGGCGGGAGGCTTTCTGCGGCGGCAGGAAGCGGTAGGTCCAATCTTCAAGGGTGGCGAGGTGAGTTTCGAGGGCCATAGGGATGTCAGGGGTCAGGTGCGAGGTTTCAGGTGCGAGGGGTGAGGTTCCAGGCGCGGAGTGTCAGGTTTTAGGAGTCAAACCTGGGCGGAGGGGCTAATCGCGGTTGGCTCGTTTGACGATCCAATCGAGGCCGAGCATGAAGAGCGCAATCAGGCCGATCGGGACAAGCGACCCAAGCAGGCAGAGAAAGCCAGTGATGGCCGCGGGCAATCCGTAAATAAGCCAGATCAGGCCAAGCCCCACCACAAAAAGTAAGACAAAAGCGCCGACGAACAGCCTAAAATTGGTTTGGGACATGTATTTACGCAAATCACGAGTCATAAGAGTGCCGTCCTGAGATAGATTGCTGTCAAAATCGAGAAATCGGCCAGTAAATGGGCAATCGCCGGGATGAACAAACTGCCGGTTTTCCTGAAGATCTGCCGCCAAAACCAGGCCGCTGCCGCCAGGATGCAAACAGCCAACGCCAACCAGGCCAGGGAAACAAATTGCACCAGAATAATGACATGGTACCCGGAAAACAAGAAGTCTTCAGCGACCAGAAATTTCGAAGGGCCGGAAAGCCATCCGCGCCAGTAGGTCTCTTCGAGCCAGGGGTTGACCAGGGCAAAATAGGCGATGAACCAGGGCCAGCTCTGGCCCGTCAGCCCAAGAGAAACCAGCGAAACGGGAAGAGCTTGATGCAAGGGAATCCCATCCCAGCCAAGATAAAGCAGCAGGCCAGCGAGGCAGGACAAAATCCAGGCCAGCGCCGCCCAGCCAGGGTGCAGAACCGGGCGCAGGTAGCGGAAATGTCCAAAAGCCCGCGAATGGCCCATCACCAGCAAAATCCCGACGTGATAGCCAATTAAGGCCAGCCAGGCGTTGTCAAAGAGCAGTAATCCCAGCCCAACCGCCAGGTAGGGAAGCAAGCGTGCAAGCCAGGGCATGTCAGCGCCGCAGCAGAGAACGCATCAGGCGCGCACGCCACGAAACAGCATGTTTCAGGGCCGGCAGTGCTTCGAGGGTGGCGATTTCGCCCCGGCTCGCTATTTTATTGACATCGATGGCATCCAGCAGGCCAATATCGCTGACCAACGGAGAAATAATCACGGCCGGTTTGTCGATTTCCAAACGCAGTTCAGTCAGTTCACGCTGGCCAATATCGACCGCTTCACCAAAGATCTGAAAGGCCTGGGTCAGATTAAGGCGCGAAATTTGCTCGACAAACGTCTTCGGGCCGGGAAATTGCAGGTTGAGCGGTGTGGAGGGTTGGTCGAGCGGTGGATTGAGATTTACAGCGACGACCGGCAAATTGGGCAACAAGGCGCGCGCAACATTAACCGGCACCGGGTTAAGCGTGCCGCCATCCACGAGCCGATAGGGCTCGTATTCCTTGGGCGGAAAAATGCCCGGAATAGCAATCGAACCAAGGATGGCATCCACCACCCGGCCTTCGCGTAGGATGATTTCGCGGCGGCTGTTCAGGTCAACCGCAACAACCGCAAACGGGATCTGCAAATCGTCAAAATTACGATTGCCAAGGTGGGTGCGCAAAAAATCTGTAATGCCGCGAATCCCCAACAGCCCCGGGCCTTCGCTCAACGGCCAGCCATACAACAAACGCGAAAAATCGACCGAGGCGAACAAGGATTCAATTTCATCGGGAGTGTAACCAAATGCGTAAAACGCGCCAACCACCGAGCCAATCGAAGTGCCGGCCACGGCGCGAATGCGGAATCCGTTGCGGGCAAGCGCACACAAGACGCCAATGTGGGCCGCGCCGCGCGAGCCGCCACCACCGAGAGCCAGGGTAATATCCATGGCTGGGATTATAATCGCACTATTGCGCCACCATTACCAATTCAAACTCCCCTCATAGGAAACTATTATGCCCTTCTTTGACCTGCCCCTGGAAGAACTACAACGCTACACCCCTACACGCAATGAGCCTGCTGATTTCGACGCCTTCTGGAAAACCACCCTGGCCGAGGCGCGCCAACATCCGCTGGATGCGCGTTTCGAGCCGGTCGAGACCGGGCTGGCGCTGGTAGAGTCGTTCGATGTCACTTTCCGCGGCTTTGGCGGGCAGCCGATCAGGGGCTGGTTAAATCTGCCGCACACGCGGCAAGGCCAACTGCCGTGTGTGGTCGAATTCATCGGTTATGGCGGCGGACGCGGTCTGGCGCAGGACTGGCTGTTCTGGGCGGCGGCCGGCTATGCCCACTTCATCATGGATATGCGCGGCCAGGGCAGCAGTTGGTCGCGCGGCGATACTCCCGACAACGAGCCGGAGGGCAGCAACCCGCATTATCCCGGTTTTATGACGCGCGGTATTCTCGACCCGAAGACCTATTATTACCGACGCGTATTCACGGATGCCGTGCGCGCCGTCGAAGCCGCCCGCAGCCACGCAGCGGTGGACAAAAACCGGGTCGCGGTGGCCGGGGGCAGTCAGGGCGGCGGGATCACGCTGGCGGCAGCCGGATTGGCCGAGGTGCAGGCTTCGATGCCGGATGTGCCCTTCCTGTGCCATTATCGCCGGGCGACGCAAATCGTAGCGACCTACCCGTACACGGAGATCTCGAACTTTTGCAAAATCCATCGCGACAAGGTTGAAACCGTCTTTCAGAATTTAGCCTATTTCGACGGGCTTAATTTTGCGGCCCGGGCCAAATCTCCGACCCTGTTCTCGGTCGGCCTGATGGACGATATTTGCCCACCCTCGACCGTTTACGCCGCCTACAACCATTATGCCGGACCCAAACAAATCCGCGCCTACGAGTACAACAACCACGAAGGCGGGGCCAATTTTCAGACAGTTGAAAAGCTAAAGTTTTTGCAGCAACTTTGGAAATAGAAAAGAGTCAACCAGTATTTAAAATTCGGACACGGATTTGACGGCAAAAGACGGAGAAAAAAACATAGCTCCGCGCACGCCCACAAAATCCGTGTCCAAAAGGTTTAAATGCCCAGCCCACGCGTATAGAGCAGCCACATTGCGGCAACGTAGACAACGACCAGTGCCAGAGCATCCACTTCGATGAAAAACAGCCTGCGCTTGATGCGCGCCAAATTCCCCACCAGGGCCATGACAGTCATCAAAAGCCCCAGAACGCTGATCAACAGAAAATCGGGATCAACCACCGAGAAGAAACGCCCTTCGGTGTAAAAAAGGTCAGTCAGACCAAAGGCAAACATGTTAAAAAGATTGGAACCGAACAGGTTGCCAATCGCCATATCATCCGCGCCTAACTTGGCGGCTGCAATAGTTGTGACCAGTTCCGGCAGCGAGGTGACGATCGCCACAAGGCTTGTGCCAATGAAAGTTGTTCCCAGGCCGGTGATCTCGGCAATTCGGTTGCTGGCATCAACCATCCAGGGAGTCAGCACCAGCAAGGACCCCGCAGCAATGCCGAATCCAATCAGGCCGCGCCGCAAGGTTGGGAATTTTTCAGGCAGAACCACTTCCAGTTCAGGCTTGGAATGGCCAGATTGCTCATCCTGAATAAAATAAACAATTGCCAGGTAAGCCAGCATCAAAAGGATGCTATCCACACCGACCCAGCCAATTTGCCAGGTAAATTCGTCGAGCAGAAAAAAAACCACCATAGTTATCAACAACACAGCAGAACTACCCGACAAAGCATGCTTGACGGCAGCCTTGCGCAGGATACGCTCGTTCTGATGCACCAGATCCAACAAGGCAAGCAAAAGCATATTAAACATATTGGAGCCGAGCAAGTTGCCAGCGGCCAGGTTCGGCGTGCCCTGCCAGACTGCGCTGATCGTCGTCAGCACTTCAGGCAGGGATGTAGCGCCTGCCATCAGTACAACCCCGATGAACATGCCTCCCAACCCGGTGCGGACGGCAATAACATCGCCATATTTTGCCAGTTGGGTCGCGGCGAGCACGATCAGGCCCGCGCTAATAATAAACTCAACCCAAACCATGTCAGCTCGCCTTTCCGGTCACACCTTTGGCTATCAACAATGGCCAGGCGGTAAAGATACCCGTATGCGGTTCATCAAGACTGCCTGTGATTTCCTCGGTCGCCAGCAAGCAGGCTTCCACTTTCGACTCATCGGGGACAACTGCCAGCAGGGTTAAATGCCCTTCTTCCTCCACGCCGGAACTTTGAAAATAATAACGAGCCGGAACACGACTCTGACGTAAACGGCCCAGACCGGTACTTTCCAGCATGGTCACGCCACGAATCCCGACCGTTTCCCAAGCGCCGATCACGGCATCGAGCTGCTCGGGGTCATCGAGTACAAGCAAAATCATATACATTGCATTCTCCTTTGTTGCCTGTTATTTTTATTTCTTTTTTCTCTGTGCTGTAGCTGAGAACCGCGCTGCCTCTTTGGGGAAGATACCTTGCTGAGATGAGCGCACTTCTTCTACGGAGAGAAATGCGCGCGGATGAATCTGATTAATGATGGCGGTCACATCGACCAGATCGCGGCGATTGACTATCGTGTAGATAAGCTTTACCTGACCATTGGCTCCCTGCCCGTCCACCACAGTAGCACCAAAACCAGATTGGTGCAATGCGTGGGCAATTTGCTCGCCTCCATCAGAGAGAATCATGCGCACAACAACTTTGCCGATGGCCAAGGCGTCTTCGATTTTCATACCCACGTAATTGCCAACCGCAAAACCGGCTGCATAGGCAAAATAGGCTGGGAATCCGGTTGCAGTGCGTGTAATCTGGCTGATGATGGCAACCCAGATGAAAACCTCAACAAATCCCAGCAGCGGGGCAAGGTGGCGCTTGCCGCGCGAGGTAAAAATAATTCGGATCGTCCCCAGCCCTACGTCAACAACGCGGGCAACAAAAATGATGAGCGGCAGTCCCAACCATTCGAACCAGTTGATTTCCATGGCTACAAGCTCCTGCTGTGCCCCATTCCGGGCATGATCTGGTCGTCGTTGAAATGTTCACGCATCATTTTATAGTAAAACAAAGCTTCTTTGTTGGGCAAATTGTAACCCCAGTCGGATGCAAGGCGGACGCATTCACTACTGAACTCGCTGTCGCTGATTTTATCGTTGGCATGCTCCAGGATAACATCCCGCGAGCCTGCGCCGTGCGAGAACTTCTGCTTGGGACGCCAGGCGATCTCTTCGGGGATCAAGCCTTCAAAAGCATGGCGCAGCAAGGCCTTGGGGGTGCGTCCATCATTTTGCAATTTCCACTCTGTCGGCAGGCTGAACGCCAGCGAAACAGACTGGGTATCCAGAAACGGGACCCGCGCTTCCAGCCCCCAGGCCATCGAAAGGCGGTCAGCGCGCTGCAGGTTGGTATTGTGCAAAGCGAGGGTAATTGCTCGTAGTTCGGTATCCAGCGCAGGGGCGTCAGTGTAGCGGCAGAGATAATCGTAGCCCGCGTAGAGTTCATCCGCCCCTTCGCCGGTCAGGAAAACTTTGACATAGTCCGAGGTCATTTTGGCCAGGAAATAGTTGGGGATGGCGCTGCGCACCAAAGCCGGGTCGAAAGTCTCCAGGTGGTAAATGACATCCGGCAGGGCCTTGAGCATATCCTGGTCGGTGTAAACAAGCGTGTGATGGATGGTGTCAAATGCTTCGGCCGCGACCAGCGAGGCGGCGATATCTTCGCTGCCCTCCATGCCGACAGCAAAGGTGTGCAGTTCGTCCAGGCCTTCGCGGGCCAGCGCAGCGACAATGGTGCTATCCAGGCCACCGCTCAAACTGACGCCCAGCGGCACATCTGCCATCAGGCGTTTGTGGACAGCCTCGCGCAGGATGTCCACGATCATTGGCTGGGCATCAATCTCGCTGGATGGAACCGGGACAATGCCCTGGCCAAGGAAATAATACTGGTGCAAGCCCAGGTCAGAATGATAATAATGGCCCGCCGGAAATTCTCGAATATTGTTGCTGAATTCTGCAAGCGCCTTGATCTCGGATGCAAAGTAGATTTTCTCGCCATCCTGCGACCAGTAAAGCGGCTTGATGCCAAGCGGATCACGCGCCAGCAGGAATTTCCCCGGCGTGTGCAAGGCAAAAGCAAACATGCCATCGAGCATCGAGACGGCCTTTTCGCCAAAGCGGGCAAACAAGCGCAGGATGGTCTCGGTGTCGCTCTGAGTTTCAAAAGCTATATCACTTAAGAATTGCTGCCGCAAGATTTGATGATTATAAATTTCGCCATTGAACGCGATCCAATAGTCTTCCGCTTTCATTGGTTGATGGCCGCCATTGACATCGACAATCGCCAGGCGAACATGCCCCAAGGTGCCAAGCGACAGGTTTTTAACCCCGTCGCCATCCGGGCCACGGTGACTGAGTTTTTGTACCATGGTTTCAACAATATTTTGAGAATTCGCGTTAAAAACGCCACAGATACCACACATAATTTTCTCCTAAATTCGGTTGAACTAAAAATAGAGCGATTAAGGTTTAATTCCTTCATTCACGTATGCCGTCAACTCAGACACAGACAGATCTGACAAACCCAGCCTTTCAACCGTGCGCCCGCGCCGCCAGTAATCCGTCTGATGCAAAATGCTGCCAAGCCGGATGATACTTTCCATGCCGCGCACCGAGACGCCATAGCGCATCGCCAGGGAAGCCAGCGGGACCAGGCTCATCGGCACATCCTCGAAAATGTAACGATGGTTAAGCGTGGATGGGGCTTTGATGCCATAATAGCCAGGCTGGTTATGAATGGCATCGTTCAGGTCATTGCCGGTGGTGTCGTAAGCCAGTTTCAGCCATTCCATCGCAGTGCGGGCGCGCACACCCAGGGCCGAGGCCACCGTCACGCGTTCACGATCGAGCACTTCCAGAATTCGCGCCGTTGAAGGGGTAACCCCGTCAATATAAAACTGAAAATCGCCATTGGTACGTTCGATCCAACCGGCATTGAGCAGGGTCAGGGCCGGGTGGAAAATCGCGCCCATGTTATTCAGGCCGGTATTAAGCACATTGACCCCGTCGATAAATTGCGGGTAAGCCGGGTTGATCGCGTCCAGCACGAGCTGGGTACGGGTAGCGGGCAACGCCGCCAACGGCACAGCCTCCTTGATGCGGAAGATCCGGGCCTGGGCCGGGCCGTCAGAGCGCGAGGCGTAGATAAACGTTTCGGCTTCAGAAACGGTCACATCTGCCATACATCCGGCATCGTTGAGGACTTTGGCAAATTCCAGCGCGCCGCAGGTGCGGCCAGGGTGCAGGACAATGATCTGTCCATCCTTCAAGTGCGGCGCAGTAGCGCGGGCGATATCAGCATGGGCCGAAGATGGGGTAACAACCATGATGACCTGCGCCTTGGACAGGGCTTCACTCATATCTGAAGTGGTTGCTTCGAGCTTGCCAAATCCGCGCGGGCCATGCTCGCCCGATTCCAAATCCAAACCTCCGCGTTTTTGGATGACCTGGATACGCTCAAAAGTGCGGTTATAGAGCGTAACCTTGAAGCCCATCAGGGCCAGATGGGCCGTCATGGCTTTTCCGCCATGCCCCGCGCCGATGACAGTGTAATACTCAGGGGTGGTCATAACATTCTCCTGTAGGTAGAGCAAGATAGCCATAATGCTCTACAAAAATTTAGACAAGCGTTGCCGCTCGCTGATGGCTTTTCCTTTTTCATCGACAGCGAAACAGGCTCCGTTGATGATTCTCGTGCGGATCTTTCCAAGCCCGAACTTGTTGTTGCCCAACTGGGGCGCGTCCATAATCCCGGAAGTAACCGACCTCGCCAGGGCGGCGGCATCAGCCCAGGGGTCATCCACCCCGGCCGGGGCCAAACCGCGGATCGCTTCCAGCGTGGTGGCGGCTTCGGCTTTGAGTTCATCGATGCGGGCGCGGATGGCCGGATCGTGAGTCATATCCGGCGCACCCAAGGCGTTCTGGATGGCGCGACGCACAATCTTGCTGGCTTCGATAATATCCGGGCCGGTCGCGGCGTGGTGGGCCTCGGTGTGACCAACGATGTGCAGGATGTCTGGCTTTAGCGCCATTTGCAGATAGGTGCTGGCCGCCAGGTGGCCGCGGGCGGCATCCGGGTCGAGCGGGTGCGAGAGCAGCCCAACACGGACCTGTTTCCAGATGCGGAAGGTGCCCCCCTCGGTCCCCCCATTTGGTTGCGCAAAATGGGGGGATGGCGCAGCCAAGGGGGCTATCATTTCCATCACCGCCAGCATCTTAGCCAGATCCATCGCATCGCTCAGACCGGGCGGGCTGTTGAACATCATCTGGGCAATGTAATCGCGCACGCCGTATTTTTTAGCGTTATAAGCTGCCAGGAAAGCCGAAACGACAAAGATCACGTCCGGCGCATCGCGCATGCCCCAGTGATGGGGCTCGTTCAACTCGACTGGAATATCACGCTGGCCATAGAAAGCCATCACCTGCTGGTGCTCACGGATCGAACCTTCCAAATCCCAAGGGCCGCGCCCGTCCATCAGGTTGAACCAGTAGAGCGGGATGGCGCACCAGGCGATGTTGATGGTCTCAACATACATCTCAGCCAGACGGATGAAATCGTCCGTTCCGGAATATGTCCGCAGCAAGGGGAAATTGCCGCGGCGCGAGGCGTTGTACAGGGCGCGGTAATCGTCCGGGCTGCGGACGGGAACTCCGCCCGCGCCCTTTTGACGCGGGTCTTGCCGTTCGGGACGAAAGAAGTTTTCCTGGGCATCCTGGTCGATACCGAGCGAGATAACGTCCACGGCCTGGGCCTCGGCAATCAGTTCAATATCGCGCAGGGTATCTTCCATCGTCGGCAGGCCGAAATGATGGCGCAGGATCGGGTAGGGACGCTTCCACAGGATGCGATCCACGGTACGCTGGGGAAAATCCTTCTCACTCAGGTCGCGGGCGGGCTGGCCCTTGAGATAAGCCAGCACCTGCTCGGGCGATTCGGAACTGTCGAAAATCTTGTCGAAGAATCCGCTCAGTTTCTCGGCTTTTTCGGCCACCGGCGGCGTGCCCGCGAAGGCAAATTTGACCCCGGCTTCGTGCAGCTCGGAGGCCGCTTCGGCAAACTGGCCGAGCAAGCGTTCGCCAGTTTCAGGGGTCAGCCGGTACGAAACACCCACCAGGTCCGCTTTTTCGCGCCGGGCGGCTTCGAGCACCTGTTCAACCGGCACAGCCGGGCCAAGAAAGATGGTTTTCCAGCCGGCAGTTTCAGCCAGCCGTAAAAAATTGGATACGCCGGCAACATGAACACACTCGCCCAGCGCCGCGGCAACGACAGTTTTTTGGGTCATGGTTAACATCCTTTCTTGAATTTCGCCTGCGCCTGGGCTACCGGGATTCCAGAAAATACTTCAACGTACCGCGATAAAGCGCGCGCTCAAAATACTCACCACCCAGAGACAAATCATCATAGCCTCTCTCAAACAGGACTTCCACCAACGGTTCCAGTTGACGGGCATAGTGATTCATGCAGGCCTCCGGGTGAACCCCCGGCCACGAATAGCAGCTCACGGTAGTGCGCCGGTGCCTGGAGTTAATGCTGGCGGGCACGGTTTTGTCCCAATTGGGATCGGTAGGGTCAAAAACATACTGGTTCAGGCTGCCCTGCGGAATCCCTTCCACGCCGCGCACAACAGACGGGTTGGATTCCAGGTTGTACGGGTCGACCGCCAAATCCGCTATGACGGCGTGTTCAGGCAACCAGGCAACCCAGTCGTTGATAATGACCGGCTGGCTGGCATCGCGGCGTTGGGAAGCATCGACCAGGATATCAGCCTGGCTCATCAAGGACTGCATCGTCTGTGGGTGAGATGTGACATTACGACCAACCGACAGCGCAACTGCCCCCGGCCCGCCGCTGTCGATATGCTCGTTGTTGCGTTCCAGGTTGCCAAGTTTGGTGGCAGCATCGATTGCGTATTTGCCAACCATGCCGGTTCCCAAAATCAAGACCTGAATAGGCTTGTTATCCGGGCGCACCAAGCCGGACCAGCGTTTTTCAAGCACGTCGAAAGCCGCCTCCAGGCCGTTCCAGGCAACCGACTGCATATTTTCGATCAGGCGTATGTCGCCGTCATTGGCGACACCGTCCATCGAAATTGCCTTAATTTCCGCTTCAACCAGGCGTTGAACCCGGCGCGGGCGGGTGGGAAAATGCAGCATCGAAAAGAGAATGCCGTCCGACTTCATCATTTTCAAATCTTCCGGCTTGGGCGAACGCAAGATCAAGACAACATCCTGCTGGTGGGCCTGTTGGCGTGAAACCATATGAACCAGCGGATTGGCAAGTTTATAGTCTTCAAAAGTATACCCAGAACGCGAGCCGTAACCTTCTTCGATGGAGATATGAACCCCAAGCGAAGCCACAAATTGTACGAAATCTGGCAAAAAGACCCGTTTTTCTCCGGCTTCATTGCGCATCCGGGGCAGTCCAAGCGTTTTTGGAATCGTCATCTGTTCAACCTTCCTTTCCGTTCTTCGTTATCCAGTTGGAGAGCATTGCGCGCGCAAGCGCCCGCTCTAAAAATTTCCCCTTACCATTAATATTCTGCGCCCCACCCTTCTCGATCAAGGTGCGCAGCAAGGGGCGAAGTTGCTCACCGTACAGTTGCATACATTCTTTTGGATGGATTCCCGGCCACGAGTAACACGAGACAGAATAACGCCGGTTATTCGTAGATGCGCACTGAGGCACACGATCAAAGGCCGGATCGTCGGGAGCAAAAACGTATTGATCGAGGTTGCCCTGCGGTATACCTTCGATGCCTTTGACCTCGCGATGTTCGTCTGAAACGCAGTTGTACGGATCCACTGACAGGTCAACCAAGACGGCGTGTTCAGGCATCCAGGCAATCCACGGATTCGGGATAACAGCCTGGCTTGGGTCAGGCCGCTGGGTGGCGTCCACCAGAATATCGGTATGCGACAGCAGGTCACGCATGACTGTTTCGTTATAAGTCAGGTCATAGTCAATCGCTGTCACCTGTACACCCGGCACGCCGCGTCCGGCCAGAGAGCGCCACAGTTTCAAGTTTCCATAACGGCTGGCGGCCTGCACGGCATGAACGCCAACTGCACCAACACCCATCACCGTGACATGAATCGGACCGCGCTCGGCGCTTTCCATCCCTGGCGCGGGATAGTTGCGCTGTAAGACACGAAAGGCTACTTCCAGCCCGTTCCAGGCTACCGAATGCAGATTCTCAACCATACGACGGCCGACGTCATCTTTGATCGAATCGAGCGAAATGGCCTGCACATTGAGTGCGTGTAAAAGTTCAACTCGCGCCGGTCGAGTGGAATAGTGCATCATCGAGATAATGCATGCGCCAGGCTTGAGCAGGCGCAAATCTTTTTCGAGCGGGCAGCGCAAGACGAGCACGTTATCCTGCTGATAAATTTCCTGGTGTGAAGTAAAAATAGCTTTGGGCGCAATCGCGTGGTAATCGGCTTCAGTAAAACCGAGCGCGACTCCGTAACCATATTCGAGAAAAACCTGAGCGCCCAACTTTTCCAGGTGGGCTACGAAATCTGGCAGAAAATCGCGCTTCTCGCCAAATTCGGCGTGAATTCGCGGCAACCCAAGCGTGATTGAGTTCTCCATCTAATCTCCTTTATCTTTATCTTTAGTGGGAGCTGGTCGAAGCGCGCACCAAGAGTCTCGGGTGCAGCGCCGGCCGGTTTTCTTCCAGCGGTTTGTTTTCCAGCAGTTGGGCCAACATCTGCACCAGGTTTTGAGCAATCTCCGCGACCGGAATATCCAGCGTGGTCAGTGCTGGACGGGTATGCGCGGATGCAGCCACACCATCGAAACCAGCCACCGCCACATCGCGGCCAATCTCAAGGCCTAAATCGTGCATGGCGTGCAATACGCCAAAGGCTGTCTCATCGTTCAGGCAAACCATTGCTTCCGGCGGATTTGGCAGCCAGCGCAAACGACGAGCTGCCTGATAACCACCGGAAGCGCTCAAATCGCCTTCTACAACCAGTTCCGGATCAAAAACCATACCACAATCGGCCAGGCCCTGGCGGTAGCCAGCCAGGCGCGCCACCTGAATTTTCAGATCTTCCGGACCGCCAATAAAAGCCATCCGGCGGAATCCCTGTTCGTGCAAATGATTCACCAAAGAGACCACTCCGCCAATATTATCGACTTCAATATGCGGATACTCGATCCCATCCAGTGAGCGCTCCAGCGCTACAAAAGGAATCTGGTTTTCAGCCAGGTAGCGCACACGCCAATCGTTCAGGCGAATACGGTTGAGAATGAATCCATCCACTTTTTGCGAGCGCACCCAGGTGCGGTACAAATCCTGCTCGCGCACAGGGCTGCTACCGGCGGTTGAAACCAACAAATCGAGGTTGTGTCTGGGAGCCTGATCGCCCAGCCCGATCAGAAATTCTGCAAAAAAAGCCTCGCTAAAGCCCGGCGTGCCCGAAGGCAAAATGTAACCAATCGCATCCGTTTTCTGGCGGCGTAACTGGCGGGCAGCCCGATTTGGAACATAGCCCATCTCGCGAGCGGCATCCAGCACCCGCTGGCGTGTCAGCGGAGAAATATCAGGATAACCGTCCAACGCGCGTGAAACAGCCGCTATGGACAGATTTAATTGCTCGGCGATCTGGCGAATGGTGATTTTCATAGGATTACTTAAACGTTTAAGTTATAATACCATAAAAAAAAGAGAGCGATTGGCTCTCTTTTTTAGCTTTTCTAACGGCGCCGGCGATTGCGGTCTGACGAACGCTTATCCTTGCGTGCCGGCTCAGCGTTGCGCGCAGCCGTTCCAGAGGCTTGCGAGACAGGCCCGGGCATAATCCCGTGCAATGTTTGCTGATAATAATCATCCAGCAACATGGCAAGCAAAGCCACTTCTTCATCGTTTTCAGCCAGGGAACGCGCCAGCGGCACAAAACGCTGACTGCGCTCGGTTTGCAGTTTATCGCGTTCACGCAGACGCGCCTCAAGCAAGGCTGTCGCCCGCTCGGCCACCACTGCCTGAACGTCTGCATCCATCGGAATGGAACGTTCTTCCATTTGAATGTCATATTGTTTGGCTATACGCTCAAGGGTGAATTTTTCGCCCTTATTAACCAGCGAAATTGCGGTCCCGGTCGCTCCCGCGCGACCTGTTCGACCGGCGCGGTGGATATAGGCTTCAGATTCCTCGGGGGGTTCGTACTGAATAACGTGCGACAGGCTGGGAATATCCAACCCGCGCGCGGCAATATCGGTCGCCACCAAAAAACGCAGTGTTCCACGTCTGACACGCTCCAGCACGCTCTCGCGTGCTACCTGCGAAAGGTCCGCGCTCAACTCGTCAGCGTCATAGCCAAAGCGCTGCAAGACAACCGAGACGTAATGCACCCGGTCTTTGGTGTTGCAGAAGATAATCGCCGATAGCGGCTGCTCAACCTCGATCAACCGCACCAGGCTGCGGTCCTTGTCCATGCCATCGACGATATAAAAAATATGCTCCGTATCGGTCACGTGGACATGGTCGCTGCTCAGGCTGATAAATTCTGGCGTGCGGATGAATTCGCGGGCTGTGCGCTGAACGGCTTCGGGAAAAGTGGCCGAAAACATGCAGGTGTGAATCTCGCGTGCAGGCAGGTAACGCTGTACCTGGCGCATATCCGGGTAAAAGCCCATAGAGAGCATCCGGTCGGCCTCATCAAAAATCAACATGCGCAGATGTTCGAGTGAGAAGGTTCTCTTCAGCAAATGATCGAGGACGCGCCCCGGAGTCCCGACCACGATATGGGCCCCCTGGGTCAGCGCATCGATTTGGCCACGATACCCAACCCCGCCATAAACAGCCACCGTTCGTAACCCCTTGTCCCCGCACAATCGTTCCGCTTCCTGGAAGACTTGGCGGGCCAGTTCACGAGTCGGGACAAGGATCAACGCCTGGCAGTTTGCGCGGTTCGCATCCAGCCGTTCAAGCATCGGAAGCAAAAAAGCCCCGGTTTTTCCGCTTCCGGTGCGAGCCTGGATCATCATATTGCGCCGGGCCAACAGGTAAGGGATGGCGCGCGCCTGGACAGGCATCAGTTCGCCCCAACCAGCGCGAGCAGCAGCCTCGCGCAAATGGGCCGGCAACTGCTCAAAAGCAAGATCTGGCAGGGGGTTGTTAATTGTTTCCGAGTTTGTTTCAGATGGAGTGACCATAAAAATCTCAATTCTTCTTAATGTATTGTAGACTCTTTGCAAATTCCCTTGATAGGCCTCCGCATTTTGGGAAATATCAGAGAACCGTATTGTGTTCCGAGTATATCAGCTAAAACAACAGGGCCTTCAAACCTGACAGCAGCGCATCGGTGTCGGCCCGGCTGTTGTAAGCCTGGATGGAGATACGTACAAACTTGCGCCTCTGCCATTCGATCAATGGGATTTCGACCTTGAAATCATCGTACAGGCCTGATTTCAAAACTACCAGGTCGGTTTCAAGCGGCAGGGGCGCAATCGCCATCTGCGAAAAGAGATCAGAATCAAGCGGGTACAAGGGTGCCAGGCCGGTCAAGTCGCAAATTTCAGAGATCGCCCGTCGAAGCAAGGCATGGCACTCGCTGCGCACCGCTTCCCAATCATGCTCGCGCATGAACCGGATCGCATCCGGCACCGAAAGGCAGGCAGCCGGATCACGCGTGCCGATCCATTGCAACAAGTCGATGTAACGAGAGCCGCTACCAAACTTCGGGTCAGCCCCATAGCCCCAACTGACCACCAGCGGGTCGATCAATCCCTGTGCTTCGCGACGCGCCCACAGGAAAGCTGCGCCCTTTGGGGCCAACATCCATTTGTGACAATTGCCGGTATAAAAATCAGCCCCGACTGCCGTCAGGTCAAGCGGAATCTGCCCAGGCGCATGAGCGCCGTCCACAATGGTCAGAATCCCCGCGGCGCGGGCGCGCAAACAAATCTGCTCGACAGGTAAACGCAAAGCAGTCGGCGAAGTGATGTGGCTCAAATAAATTACTTTCGTTCGCCCACTTACACCCGCCCAAAACTGCTCAACCATCTCGGCTTCTGAAACTGCCGGCAGCACAATTGGCTGATGGATATAGCTTGAACCGCTTTTTTTGCATAAAAATTCCCAGGTGAAGTCACAGGCACCGTACTCGTGGTCGGTTGTCAGCACTTCATCGCCGGGTTGGAGGTCCAGGGAACGGGCAACAATATTAACACCATACGTGGCATTGGGAATGTAGACCAAGTCGTCCGGGTCGGCGTGCAAGAACATGCCCAGGGAGATGCGCGATTCGCGGAGCAGGGCATCATGCTCACGTCCGAGAAAGAGAACCGGCTGACGCTCCAGTCGCCTCTGCCAGACCTGGTAGGCCTCGAAAACTGGAGCCGGACAGGCGCCAAAGGAACCATGGTTCAGAAAATGAACGGAAGGGTCGAGCAGAAAAAACTGTTTCAAGTTGGCCATGCGGACATTATACAAAAGACAGCCCGCCGCGACAATATGCGTTTCTTTCTACTGCAACACAAATCCAATCTCCAGAACAGGCTTGACGAAACCACGTTCCAGGCATACAAATACACTACCCATGAAGCACATCAAAAAACTCTTCCCATTTCTAAAGCCGTACTCGAAACCCGCCATCGCCTCACTGGTTTTGCTGACCGCTGTCGTATTTATGGACCTGGCCATCCCACGCCTGGTTCAGCGTATCATCGACGATGGCATCCATGCCCAGAACTACACTGTTGTCTTCCAGACTGCCGCCCTGATGCTGGTCATCTCAATCACCAGCACCCTGTTTGCCCTGGGGAACAATTACTTATCCATTCTGGCTGGCGAAAGCGTGGCGCGTGACCTGCGTGAAGCAATGTTCGTGCGCATCCAATCTTTTTCGTATGGCAATCTCGACCAGATCAATACCGGTCAACTGATGGTGCGCTTGAGCAGCGATGCCACCATTATCCAGCGATTAACCCAGGTTTTCCTGCGCATCGGCACACGCGCGCCACTGATCATGGCTGGGTCGCTCATCCTGATGTACATCACGAATGCCCGCCTGGCAACTGTTATGCTGCCAATCCTGCTTATTTCTGGCATCCTGGTTGTTTTCTTTACGATCAAAATGGGCCCGCTCTTCCTGACCGTCCAGCAACAACTGGATCGCCTGAACGGAATCCTGCAAGAAAATATTGCCGGGGTGCGGGTGGTCAAGGCTTTCGTCCGCGATCAGCGCGAAAAGGAACGTTTCGGAAAAGCCAACGACGACTTTGCAGAACGCAACATACACGTCATGCAATTTATGTCTGCCATGTCGCCGTCCCTGACCTTGATGGTCAACTTCGGACTCGTCACCGTCATCTGGTTTGGCGGCGTCCAGGCCATCAATGGCGACGTGACCATCGGACAGTTGGTGGCCTTTGTCAACTACCTGCAAACGATCCTGGGGCCGTTGGGGATCATGGTAATGCTCTCGAATATCATCGCCGCGGCAACCGTTTCAGCAGAGAGGATCAACGAGGTGCTGGAGACGGTTCCCGAAGTAACGGACCACCCTCAGCCTGTCTCACTGTCCGAATTGCAGAATCCACGCATTCAGTTTGAGTACGTCCACTTCCACTACGAGGGGACGAATGACGGGGCAGTACTGGAAGGCATCAACCTGACAATCGAACCGGGGCAAACTGTCGCGATTTTAGGCTCCACCGGCTCGGGAAAATCGACGCTGATCAACCTGATCCCGCGCTTTTACGACGCCACCGGCGGACGAGTACGCATCAACGGTATGGATGTGCGCGAGGTGTCGCAGAGCAGCCTGCTGGCGCAAATTGGCATCGTGCCGCAAGAGACAATCCTGTTTTCCGGCACGGTCCGCGACAACATCCGCTATGGCAAACCGGATGCCAGCAGCGACGAAGTGATCGCCGCGGCCAAGGCATCCCAGGCCCACGAATTTATCTTGAATCTGCCAGACGGCTACGAAACTCACGTTAACCAGCGCGGCGTCAACCTGTCTGGCGGACAGAAACAGCGCATTGCCATTGCCCGCTCACTGCTCCAGCACCCGGCGATTTTGATTCTGGACGACAGCACCAGTTCTGTCGATGTGGAGACTGAGACCAATATCCATGCGGCCATAAGCGCGTGGACTTTCCCTGGCAGCCAGGTATCCGATTCGCCCATTTGCAAAATGACAACCGTGATGGTTGCCCAACGCATCAGCACCGTCTTGAATGCCGACAAAATCATCGTTATCGACAATGGCCGCGTCGCCGCGGAGGGTACACACAATCATTTGATACAGTCCAGCCCAATTTACCAGGAAATCTTTGCCTCGCAGTTAGGAGGCCCGGAGTCGGAACTCAGGAGTCTTCGGCGTGAAATCTCAGGGAGACCATCATGAGCCAGCAAACCCCCTCTCAACAACAGGCGAGCGCAGTTATCGCAGTACGGGCCCCAATGCGCCCGACAAAGATTGAAAAGGCTGCCAATCCGCGCCGGGCACTGACCCGCCTGCTGCCTTATCTTGGCCCGTATAAAATCAAGCTCATCCTGGTTGCCGGGCTGATACTCTCGATCACCTTTCTTGACCTTCTCGGCCCTTACCTAATGGGGCGCGCCATTGACCGCTATATCGGGAACAAAGATCTCAGCGGCCTGGCGCAGACAGCGTTGCTTATGATTGCCGTTTACATCGGCAACAACGCCTTCCAGGCGCTTTCTTCATGGACGATGGCCGGCGTCTCCCAGCGTGCGCTCAAAGACCTGCGCCGCGATCTGTTCGGGCACTTGCAAAACCTGCCGCTCAAATTTTTCGACTCCACCCCCGCCGGAGAATTAATGAGCCGCCTGACCAATGACATTGAAGCGGTCAACCAGGCCGTCTCGCAAAATATTATCGCCATGCTCGGCAGCCTGCTGTCCCTGGTCGGTTTTGTGGTGGCCATGTTTGTGCTCAATTTCTGGCTGGCATTGGCTTCTGTCATTGTCGTGCCAATCATGCTCTGGTTCACCAATTTTATTGCCCGCTCCACCCGAAAAGGCTTCCGTGAGCTGCAAAAGGGCCTTGGCGAGCTAAACGGCGTCCTGGAAGAGTCAATCAGCGGCCAGCGCGTGGTAAAAGCCTTTCGGCGTAATGAAACGTCCCTGGAAAACTTCAAGCGAGTCAACGCAGATGTCTTCCGCGCCGGCGTTTACGCCAATACCTACGCCATGATGCTCATGCCGCTCACCAATCAGTTGGGCAATTTATTTGTAATTGTCCTGGCTGGCCTTGGCGGCTGGCTGGCGCTCGAAGGACTTGTCAGCGTTGGGATCATCGTTACTTTCATTAGCTATGCGCATGGATTTATCCAACCCTTGCGCCAGATTGCCAATATCTACAATGCCATCCAGGCGGCGCTGGCAGGCTCGGAAAGAGTCTTCGATGTGATCGATACAACTCCCGAAGCCGAAGACAGCCGCGGGGCAATTGCCCTGGAAACTATTCGCGGACATGTCGAATTCAAGGATGTGGACTTTGCCTACGTCGAAGGCAATCCCATCATCAAAAAGATGTCCATCGAAGCCCGGCCGGGACAAACTGTTGCCCTGGTAGGCCCCACCGGCGCGGGCAAAACAACCATCACCAACCTGCTGACGCGGTTTTACGATATTGACAGCGGCGTCATCCTCATCGATGGTCATAACTTGCGCGATATCCATCGCGCCGATTTACGCCGCCAGCTTGGCCTGGTTTTGCAGGACACATTCATGTTTGCCGATACCGTGATGGAAAATATCCGCTACGGGCAGCTCTCAGCCACAGACGATGAAGTGATCGAGGCCGCCAGGCTGGCCGATGCCGACCATTTCATCCGCCAACTGCCGAACGGTTATCAGACCCTGCTCTCTGAACGCGCCGGGAACCTGAGCCAGGGCCAACGCCAGATGCTGGCAATCGCCCGCGCAGTACTGGCTGATCCGGCGATTCTTATTTTGGACGAAGCCACGTCCAGCGTGGATACACGCACAGAAGTGCGCATCCAAAAAGCATTGCTCCAACTGATGCAAGGCCGCACAAGTTTTGTGATTGCGCACCGTCTATCAACCATCCGCGATGCCGACCAGGTTCTGGTTATCAAAGATGGGGAGATCATCGAGCGTGGCAAACACCAGGAACTGCTCGAGCGGCGAGGCTTTTTCTACCAACTTTACATGAGTCAATTCAAAGGCCAGGCGATCTAACAAAAGCATCTCTGTATTCTCGCTAAAGCTCCGGCTATCAAAAAAAAAAACGCGCCCAGCTGGGCGCGTTTTTTGTCTCCTGCTGTTACCCACTAAAAAGACCTGACAGGTTTCACAGAGGGTCACTTCAAACTGAACGAGGCGCTGACTTCGGCCCGCACCGAGATCTGGCCGACGCTGATCGGGCCGGATTCGCTCAGGGCACCTGCGGCTTCGGCGGGCGGCGCGGCATTCTGGACGGCGTTCTGCGTCCACAAATCTCGCGAGCTTCCACCACCGCCGTACCAGCCCCAACCGTTGAAATAAGACCAGGTGTTTTCGTTGATGTTCAAGACACAGTCGATATCCGAGCCGGCAGCGCGGGCCAGGTCGCCGGCCTTTTCTTTGGCGGCGGTCATCGCCATTGTGCGGGCCTGGTCGCGGTACGTGCGCAGGTCGCTCAGATAGAACTCGGTGTTAAGCACCTGGTTGGCCCCAGCCTCCAGCGCAGCCGTCAGCACCAGGTTCACTTTCGACAAATCGCTCAGGGTGATGGCCACCACGTTGTTGATGCGATAACCCTTGATTTTCAGGCTGTTATAGTCATCATAGACCGGCTCAATGATGTAGCGATCTGTGACAATGTCCTTTTGCGCCACGCCCAGCTTTTTCAGGGCATTTACTACGCGCTGGATGGTTTTGCTATTGGCAGCTTCGACTTTTGCGGCGCTCGAGCCATTCGACTGCACCCCGAGCTGGATCAAGACCCGATCGGGTGTGACGTTGACCACCGCCGTCCCGCTGACCTGGATGCTGCGGTTGGGGTCGCAAACCGGGGCGGGCGCTTGGGTCACGACAACCTGCGGCGCGGGCTCCTCGGTCGGCTGGGGAGTGGAAGTCGGGCCGGTCTGGGCGCTGGCGCTCGAAAGGTTGAGGGCGGCCAGAACAAAGACCATAACTGCGGACAGGGTCAAGCTGATGATATTGGGTAGTGATTGTGATTTCATAGGAACCTCCTGAATTTTCCCCATCATAGTCCCCGCCTGGGTCAGGAGTGTGTCAGTTGGCAGGCAATCAGGGACCAGTTGGCAGCCAGAAGGTGATCGTCGCGCCCGCGCCCGGTTCGCTTTCGGCGGCCACCCGTCCGCCCTGGGCCGTAACCAGCGCGCGCGCGATGGCCAGCCCCAGCCCCGTGCCACCGGTTTGGCGGTTGCGCGAGGCATCGGCCCGGTAAAAGCGGTCAAAGATGAACGGCAGGTGCTTCGGCGCAATGCCTGCGCCTTGGTCGCAGACCGAACAGCGCACTTCCCGGCCTTCTTTTGTGATCAGGATCGAGATCCGGGCGTTGTCTGGCGAGTGGCGGATGGCGTTATCGAGGATGTTATCGAGCACCTGGGCCAGCCGGTCGGCGTCGCCCCTCACCCCGGCTTGTTCCCGCGCTTCGACGGTTAATTCTATCCCGCGCTGGGCCGCCAGCCGGGACAGGCCCTCACAGCGCGCGCGGGCCAGCTCGGCCAGGTCGAGCGCGCGCAGGTCGAGTTGCAGCGCGCCCGCATCGGCTCGGGTCAGCACCAAAAGTTCGTTGACCAGCCGGATCAGGCGTTCGGTCTCGCGCTGCATCGAGCTCAGCAGCGGTCCGCGCCCTTCGGTGTCGTCCAGCGCGCCGTCTTCGAGGGTCTCGATCGTGCCTTTGATGACCGTCAGGGGAGTGCGCAGCTCATGGGTGACATTGGCGATAAAAACGTTCTTGGTCTCGTCCGATTTTTGCAGGCTGCCGGTCATGTAATTGAACGACTCGCCCAGGCTGTGCAGTTCTTTGATGTCCTTGTCTACGGGCACTTGCTGCATCAGATTCCCGGCGGCGACGGAGCGGGCGGCCTGCGCCAACTGCTCCAACGGACGGGCGATGCGGCGCGCCAGCAGCGTCCCGGCGGCAAACGCCAGCACGATCGCGACCAGCAGCGCGCCGAGTAGTTGCAAGACCACGCTGACGGGCAATCCGCTCGGGGCCAGCGGTGAGGCGATGTAGACAATCCCGCTGATCTGGCCCGTCTCGGAGTAGATCGGTGCAGCAGCATACAGCACGCGCTGGTCGTCCACGCGGTGGATGGCTGTCGCGGGAGTCCCGTTCAGGGCAGAATCGATCTCGGAGCGCGCATACAGGTTTTCGCCCGAACCGTCCCGATAATCGAGGGAGGGCAGCCGCGAGGAGGCGGTTTCCGCTTCATCGGGCAGGGCCAGCACGATCGCATCCTGCTCTTCCAGCAGGTGCGTGTGGATGCCGGGCTGGGCGTTCGCGGTCTGGGCATACGGTTCGCTGCTGACGGGAATGGGTTGCCCCTGCAGCGCCGCGGCGCTCAGGCGCGCCTGGCTGAGCAGGTTCTCGCGCTGGGTGTCGAGGAACAGCCGCTCGACCGCCAGCCACGACAGAATGGCAGCCAGCCCCATGCCGATCAACAGGACGGCCAGTGTGGTCAGGGTCAGGCGGGTGCGAATGGGAGTTTGCATTGTTGAGTCAAAACCTGACAGGTATCATTTCAGGCGGTAGCCCACCCCGCGTACCGCTTCGAGGCTGTCGGCTTCGGGCGAAGCGCCGCGCAGCTTGGCGCGCAGGCGTTTCATGGCGCTGTCCACGGCGCGGGTGTCGCCAACGTAATCGTAGCCCCAGGCCTGTTCGAGCAGGCGTTCACGGGTCAGCACACGCCCAGCATTGATCAGGAACAACTGCAACAGGTCAAACTCGAGCCGGGTCAGGTCGAGGGCGCTGCCCGCCACGCTCACGGTGCGGGAGTCGGGGTCCAGCAGCAGCCCGCCCGGTCCGCGCAGGCGGGGGTCGGGTTTTTGCCCCTCGGCCGGGTCGGATTTTTCGGCCTGGGCGCGGCGCAGCACAGACTTGATGCGCGCCATCAACTCGCGCACGCTGAAAGGCTTGGTGACGTAATCGTCCGCGCCCAGTTCGAGGCCCACCACCCGGTCGGTTTCTTCGCCCAGGGCGGTGATCATGATGATCGGAATATCGCCGATCTTGCGCAGTTCGCGGCAGACATCCAGCCCGTCCATGCCGGGCAGCATCAGGTCGAGCAAGATCAAGTCCGGGCTGGCCTGGCGCGCCAGGCGCAAGGCTTCGCGCCCGTCGGCAGCCACCAACGGCTCATAGCCAGATTTGCGCAGGTTGTATGCCAGCAAATCAGTGACAGATCGTTCATCATCCACAACCAGTATCTTGGGTGTCATCGGTTATAGGATAGCATAATTTTGTGGCAGATTGGTGTCAGGAAAAAATCAGAATTCACGAACTAAATTATAATCAGCCCTTGTGAAATTAATCCGCCGCTTTTTCGTCAACCCCGCCGTCCCGGTCGAATACCGCGCCAACTTTATTCATTTCTATCTGGATATTGGTTGGTATGCCCTGTTGGCCGGATCATCGCTCAACTTTCAGAATGTCTTCGCCGCCCGCCTGGGAGCCAGCAGTTTCCAAATCGGCCTGCTGGGCGCCATCCCGGCCCTGGTCAGCCTGATACTGGCCATCCCCGCCGGGATATGGCTGGCAAAACACCCCGTTCACCGCGCCGTCTTCTGGACATCGGTCATCTACCGGCTCGGCTTCCTTTTGTGGGCCTTCCTGCCCTGGCTCTTCGATGCGCAGGGACAGGTTTGGGGCCTGACCAGCATCATCCTCCTGCAAGCCATCCCGCTAACCGCCCTGAGCGTGGGTTTCAATACCCTGTTTGCCAGCTCCGTCCCGACAGAATGGCGCGCCAGCGTGGCGGCCAAGCGCAACATTGTGCTGTCAGTCGTCTTCATGGGCGCCTCGCTCGGCACCGGCTGGCTGCTCGAACAATTTCCCTTCCCATTCAACTATCAGGTTGTCTTTTTTCTCGGATTTTTGGGAGCGGCGATGAGCAGCGTCCATCTCTACTTCATCCGGCCCCTGCCCGAAACCGAATCCGGCACGGAACGCTCCCAGCCGCAAGCCGGGTCGCCATTAAACGAGCCGATGCTACGCCCCGGCCTAAAAAATACCCTGCGGCTCGATGTCTGGAAAACCCCATTCCGCGTCACGCTGCTGGTATTGCTCTTCTTCCACCTGTCGCAATATCTCGCCATCCCGCTTTTTCCGATTTACTTCGTCAACGAATTGGGCCTGACCGACGAACATATTGGCATTGGCACCGCCCTGTTTTATCTGACCGTCCTGCTCGGCTCGACCCAGCTCAGCCGCCTGGTGCGCAAAACCAGCCACAAGGCCGTTACCGGCTGGGGCGTGATCGGCATGAGTTTGTACCCCTTCTTCCTGGCTTTTTCCAGCCAGGTTTGGGAATATTATGCCATTTCCATCCTGGGCGGATTGGTCTGGGCAATGGTCGGCGGGGCGCAACTCAACTACCTGCTCGAAGCCTGCCCGCCCCAAGACAGCCCGGCATACCTGGCCTGGTACACCATCGTTCTCAATGCCTGCGCGCTGGCAGGGTCGCTGCTTGGCCCGGCCATGGCAACCGTCATGGGCATTTCGCTGGCGCTCATCCTGGCCGGATTCTTGCGGGCGCTGTCTGGCATGGCAATCCTTAAGTGGGGCTAAAATCTGGTATCATCGAAATATGACCACTGACAACGTCAAAATCCTCGCATCCAACCGCAAAGCGGGCTTTGAATACTTCCTGCTCGAACATTTCGAAGCCGGGCTTTCGCTGCAAGGCTCCGAAATCAAATCCATCCGCGCTGGCCAGGTCAGCCTGGCCGAAGCTTTTGTAGAAGTAGACGGGCACGAAGCCTGGCTGGTCGAATGCCATATCGCGCCTTATGTACAGGCCAATCGTTTCAACCACGACCCCAAGCGCAAACGCAGACTCTTGCTGCACAAGCGCCAAATCCGCCAATTGTGGGATGAAGTCCGCCAGAAAGGCGTTACCATCGTCCCGCTCAAAGTCTACCTGAAAGAGGGCCGCGCCAAAATCGAAATTGCGCTGGCCAAGGGCAAGAAACTGCACGACAAACGCGATTCAATCGCCCAACGCGACCAGGAACGCGAAATGCAGCGCGAAGCCCGCATGAAAGATTAGGATAAGCCTGAAAGGCGGCCTGTTATGTCCCCATCGACCATCGGCGGAATCAATTTACTACCTGAAGACCAAAAACGAGCACTCTACGGGCAAATCATTCCTCAAGAACTGTTCGAGCGCTTCAATATGCCCGGCCTTGATACACAGCGCATCAAATCGCTTTTTCAGTTTAAATACCGGCCAGGCTCAAGCGACGTTGAACTATCCCTGTTTCACGAACAGCATTTCCCAGACCCCATTCTTTACGGCCACCTGACCGACACCGTCAACGGACAGATTCACATCCTGCTCTACATCTTGAACGACCCCGATTCGCCCCGATTCGCTGTCGATACCATGCCCGATGGCAGCCCGACCCGCTTCGGAACGCTCAAGCGCAACCTGGGAGCGGAAGCCGAGGCCCTGGCGTATGGATTATCCCCCGGCCAGGTGCGGCGCGGATTGCGTTTGCTGGCCCCGGCCATCGAAACCTTCGAGAAGTTTGTCGCCAGCCTGGGGCATGACATGTACTTTGTCGAGCCGCTCTATTATCACAATGCGGTCATCTTCGAACGTTACGGCTTCACCTACCAAATGGGCCGCCGCCTGATGGAACGCATCGAAAGCGGCTTTGGCGAATCTGGAGACCTGGCCCCACTGCTCGACGGCTCCACCTTTCGCCGGCCCGAAGCGGCGCACAGCATTCGCCTGCGCTCATGGGCCATCCACGACGGCATTCTGGGGGAATCTTTCACCAATGTGACCATGTATAAAAAAGTCGGCAAAACAGCCGGGATCAACACCTGCCCCCAATGTAACTGGTAAAAATATTCAGACAGGCTTATGCCTGTCCCAAGCGCTTCGCTTCCTGTAACGAGATAAACACGTCCGCCATGATCGGGTCGAAGTGCTTGCCTGCATTTTCGCGGATCAAACTCAAAACTTGCTCCACAGGCATATTATGGTGATACGACCGTTCGCTTGCCAGGGCGTCAAAAAAATCGACAATCGCCATCAAGCGCCCTTCGAGAGGGATATCCTCGCCGGCCAAGCCATCTGGATAACCGGTTCCATCCCATCGTTCGTGATGATGACGAACATACGGAACCGCCCTGCGCAAGTGCGAAATATCTCGTAAAATTTTCTCGCCAACAATAGTATGGGTGCGCATGATCGCAAATTCTTCGGGGGTCAACTTGCCGGGCTTGTTCAGAATCGCTTCCGGGATGGCTATTTTGCCAATGTCATGCAAAAGGGAGCCATATTCAAGAATAACCATGGCTTCAGGCGTCCATCCCAGGGCTAATCCAAGCTCCATGGCCAGGAATTGCACGCGCTGAACATGATCTCCCGTATACTCATCGCGGGCTTCGACCAGCTTGGCGAGCATAATAATGGTCTGTATATGCGCCTGGCGCGACTCGAACAACTCGATAACGCGGCGGCGTTCCAGGCGAGTGCGCACCGCCTCGAGCAATTCTTCGGCATCGTAGGGCTTAAAAAGGTAATCGTCGACACCCAGGGAGCGAGCAAAGCGCACATCTTCATGCTCAGAACGAGCCGTCAAAAACAAAAACGGAACGACCGAACCCGTGTGCAGGCGACGCACAGCATCGAGCAGTCCGAAACCATCCAAAAGAGGCATGGAAATATCGGAAACAACCACATCGGGGTTTACTTCTTCAAAGGCATCCAGAGCCAGTTGTCCGTTGGCATAGGCAAAAACCTGGTGGCCATCCAATTCCAAAACGGTGCGGGTCATCAGGCGCAGAGAATCTTCATCTTCGGTAAGCAGTACTTTTGCCATCATCCACCATTCCTGTACAATTAAGGTCCCCAGCGCGGCTGCCAGTCACAAAAATCGTTATCGGTCAGACGTTTCAGGCCGCTGCCGTCAATCTTGACGATATAGATTTCGCAGCCGTTCTCGTCGTTGTAAAGATCGAAGTAGGCAGTGAAAACAATCCAGCTGCCATCGGGGGAAAAACCAGGGCCCTGACTGTTGCCGCCCGCCGGAGAAACCTGGAACGGGGAGGAACCATCGGGGTTCATCATGAACAATTCACGCCGCCAGGGTATACCAGAATAGGTAACCAACCAACGGCCATCATTCGACCAGTCGTTGCGCCCGCGCAGGTCTGGCAGGTTGCTGATGCGTTGGAAGTCTGAACCATCCAAATTAATAGTTGCGAGTTGGATGCCATAGCCGGGGACGCTGGTGGCAAACATGATTTTCGCACCATCAGGCGACCAGGTTGGATCCCAGCCTTTGGGGTAAATCTCGCGCGGGTTCGAACCATCGCGATTCATCAGCCAGATGGCCGTGCGGTCTACACCGTCGCTGCGGGTGAAGGCAACCTGTTGACCATCGGGGGAAATTTCAGGAGAAGTCAGGATGCCTATTTCGCGGGTCAGGCGTTTTGTGTTACCCAATAAATCCATCTCATAGATTTCATATTGCCCCCGACCTGAGAGGTTCGACGAGAAAACGATCGAAAGGCCGTCTGGCGCAAGGGACGGGTAAAAGTGCTTCGAACGGTCATCAGTGGTCAGGCGGCGCTGGTTGCTGCCATCTGCGTTCATCAAGCAAATTTGGTCGTTGGCGCTAGTTTTAAAAACCTGGCAAACATAGACAATTTTCCCAAACGGGCCGGAACCAGGCTCGAACGTTGGAGACGCAACGGCAACGGCAGCCGGGCTAAGGGGGGTAGCCGCGCTTCCTCCCTGGGGTGGACGGGTAACAAAAACAACGGTGGGGATTTCAGGCGGGCGAGACAACCACCATCCGGCAGACATGAGGCCAATACAAGCTAAAATTACAAGAAGGAATACCCCCAACAACGCAAACAGGGTATAAATTTGGTTTGATTTCATTCAATAATTTCAGATGTGCGTCCGGACAAGCGGGTCATGCGCGAAGTTTGAGTATCGTTAAAGACGCCCCGGTTGTAAAGGTCGATAAACGATTCGACAAGTCTGGGGTCAAAATAAGCCCCAGCATGTTTTTGAATGTAAGCCAGTACGGCTTCCTCGGTTGAACCCTTGCGGTATGGGCGATTAGAGAGCAGAGCATCCCAGACATCGACTATGGCGAAAATGCGAGCGGCAAGCGGAATCTCTTCACCCTTCAGACCACGCGGGTAACCTGAACCGTCCCAGTGCTCATGATGGCAGTAGGGAATATCGAGGGCCGGGCGCAGGTATACAATCGGATAAAGCATTTGATGGGCGTATTCCGGGTGAAGGCGCATTGCTTTCCATTCATCCTCGCCTAACGGGCCAGGCTTCTGCAAGATGCTGTCGGAAATAGCCATTTTGCCAATATCGTGTAAGAGGGCGCCGCGTCGGATATGGACAAGCTCTTCGTCGGAAACACCCAGGGCGCGCGCCAGGCGCAGGGTCATTTCAGTGACACGCTGGGTATGGCCTTCAGTTTCTTTGTCGCGTAAATCGAGTACACGCGACCAGCCTTCGATAGTGGCTTCGTAGGCCTCGGCCAAATCGTGATGGGCGCGCTGGAGTTCGAGTTCGGCCCGTTTACGCGCGGTAATATCTCGGATGATAGAGATGATGAAGAGTTCGCTTTTGACTTCGATGGTGCGGGATGAGATAAGGCCGATCCAGAGCGAGCCGTCTTGTTTTTTGAAGACACCTTCCATGTTGTTGATTTCGCCCTGCTCACGCATATTCTGGAAGTAACCTCTGTTTTCGTCCAGATCGGCCCACAAGGTAAGGCTCAACCCATTTTTACCGATGACATCTTCGGGTTTGTAGCCGGTCAGGTCAGAAAAGCCCTGGTTTATTTCTATGTATTCCCCATCGGATAGGCGAAGAATGGCTATTGCGTCTGGCGAGATACGAAAGGCCTTCGAGAATTTTTCTTCTGAAATTCGCAGGGCCGCTTCTGATATGCGTTTCTCGTCGCGCAGTTGTTTTTCGTGCAAAGCGCGCTGAACAGCCTGTCCCAACCTGCTAAGGCGGTCTTTGAGCAAGTAATCGGCGGCACCCTGTTTCATCGTCTCAACGGCAGCTTCTTCGCTGATAGTGCCGGTGACAACAATAAAGGGGATATCGAGGTTGTGTTCTTGCAAGATATGCAAGGCCTGCATGGCATTAAATTGTGGCAGGCTGAAATCAGCCAGGATAATATCCAAAGGTTCCTGGATAGCCTGGCAATAAGCATTCTGAGTATCTACGCGTTGGTGAACAAACTCATAACCAGAGCGTTTCAACTCGTATAAAACAAGTTCAGCGTCCGCAGGACGGTCTTCCAACACTAAAACTCTCAAAGGAGTTTCCATAAACAATTACCCCATTATGCCGGGCTTTGATTTAACAGCAGCCAATAAAAACCTACGCTCCGTACCGCATCTGTAAATTGTTCAAAATCGATCGGCTTGACAATGTAACTATTGACGCCAAGGTTGTAGCTTTCGATGATATCGCGTTCTTCACGCGAAGAGGTCAGGACGACAACCGGCACCGCCTGGGTACGTGGGTCTGATTTTAATTTTCGCAATACCTCAAGACCGTCCACTTTGGGAAGTTTGAGATCTAGCAAAATAAGGCGGGGAATATGATGAATGCTGCCCAGTTCCAAAGACTCATTAAAAAGATACGAGAGCGCTTCCTCGCCATCTCTGGCATGGTAAATGGAGTTGGCTATTTTAAATTTCTTCAAAGCATACAATGACAACTCGGCATCGTTAAGATTATCTTCCACCAAGAGTATTTCAAGCGGGCTCTCAGACATTTTATTCTCCATGCCTACGTTCATATTAACTTCATATTAAATAGTATACCAAAGCCGCAACGCTTTTAATCAAGTTTTCGACTTTGCAAGGGTAAAGAAAAGAAAAAAGTACAGCCCTGGTTGGGTTTGGCATCAGCCCACACCCGACCGCCGTGCCTATCGACAATCCGATGGACGATTGCCAGGCCGACACCGGTTCCTTCAAAATCTTCAGAGCGGTGTAATCGCTGGAAAACGCCAAAGAGCTTATCGGCGTATTTCATATCAAAGCCGACGCCATTGTCACGAACCAGGTAGATAATCTCATCCTGGGTATACTCAAAACCAATTTCAATGCGAGGCTTGGCGCGCTGGCGGGTAAATTTGAGCGCATTCGAAAGCATGTTCACCCATACTTGTTTGATAAGGGCCGGGTCTCCGGCGCAATCAGGCAAATCTTGCACAATGATCTCGATCTCACGCCCGCGAATTTCTTCATCCAAGTTGTACAACACATGCTGGACAATTTCACGGGTAGGAATGGTTACCAGATTAATAGCCTGGCGTCCGAGACGCGAAAAAGCAAGCAGATCATCGATCAGTGTTCCCATTTGCTGAGCATTTTCACGAATCAGAGAAAGAAACCGAACGCGGGCCTCAGGGCTGCCTGATTCAATTTCATCTTCCAGGATACGGGAAAAACCATTGATGGCGCGTAAAGGTGCGCGCAAATCGTGCGAAATGGAGTAAGAAAAAGACTCAAGTTCGTTGTTGGCTGCCTCAAGCAAAGCCGTGCGCTCTTTTACACGCTGTTCAAGCTCTTCATTCAACGCACGCACCTGATCTTCAGCAACCTTGCGGGTAGTAATATCCATTGCATTTAAAATTGCAAATTCAACATTACCGAGGTCAATCACCGGGGCCAGGTTGGCAGAGAACCAGGTTTCATTATTTTCGGAATCAACAAGCGAGAACTCAAAAACAACCGAGACCCGTCCGCCAAAAACCTGTTGTAATAGTTCCTTTTTCTCCTGAATGTTTTCTCCTGGCAAAAAATGGTCAAAAAATGTATTTTCATCAATATGACCGATGATCTCTGGAAGCACCTTATTAGCAAACACTATTTGCCCGGAGCGGTTGACGGTCACTATCAACTGGGGCGAAGATTGCATCAAGGTTCGCCAACGGGCTTCAGATTCGCGAAGGGCATCTTCGGCTAGTTTCCGTTCCAATGCGGCAGCCACCTGCCCGGAGAACAGGGAAAGGTTCTCCATATCCAGGCTGGTTGGGCGAGAATCAGATACATAATATTTCATCACCATAGCACCCAGGGAACCGTGTGCAGTTTGCAGCGGCATACCCAGCCACTCCTGAAAGGGTGCAGTCAAGCCAGCCTCGTTCAAATTAGCGTCAAAATATTCAGTAATGTTTTCGGCATTGACCCACAAAAACCCCGGCAATTCATCCATTTTTTTCAGGAGATACTGATCAACTCCCTGTTGGGCCGAGGGCCAAATTTCGCGCCCGTCCAGGTGATACGGATAATAAATATTCCGTTCACTGCCACGATACAAGGCCACCGAAAAGTTAGGCGCAGGCACCAGCGTTTGCAAAACCTGGTGAACTGCCGAGAAAAACTCATATAAAGTCGGCTTGGCCTGGGCCGCGTGAACAATGCGGTAATTTGCCACCTGCACCTGCTGATTACGCTTGCGCTGGTCAATATCACGCACAACGATCACCAGACAGGGCTTATCCACCCCAAGATATGCTACGCGCATATTAATTTCAACCCAAAAACAAGAACCATTTTTGCGACGGGCATACCAGTCAAAAACCTGCGGACCGCCGCGCTTGACACTCTGAATCATACGGCGAAAATTCTTGTATTGATACTCACCCACCCCGGCAATCAAATCCTTCATTGTCAGGGAATCCACTTCGCCGGGCTGGTAACCATACATTTCCAAAAATTTACTGTTCACATCCAAAATTGCAACAGATGAGAAATCCAATACCAGAACCGCATCGTTGATAGAATCAAATATGGCGCGAAAGCGTTCTTCGCTCTCGCGCAAGGAACGATACGCAAAATCCAACTCAGCGACTCTTGCCTCAAGACCAGTAACAAGTTCGCGCATCTCCTGTTGGGTCTCACCAATCGTCTGGGCAAGAACGCCCAGCTCATCTTCCATCTCCGAAGAATCTACAGAGAAATCCAGGTTTCCACGCCCCAAGGCTACTGCTGCGCGGGTCAAGCGCCGCAAAGGGCTGCCAACCAAAAACCAGATCACCAATCCCCCGGCCAGGGAAACTACCACAAGGCTGATCGCCAACTGAACAGAAGAAACCCTGGTCAGAGTTGCAATTTCACGCGACAACATACTCATTTCAACTGCAACAATATCCACCCGATTACCGTCAGGAAAGCGGCTAAAACCAATGATATAGCCCGATTTTTCATCCACAAAACCGCCTGAATCAGCTTCCAAAATCATCTCAACTGATTCAGGTGCATAAAACTCAGCCACCCAGGCGCCAGTGCGCGCCGGATCTGGATGAAATAATATCTTTCCTTGATCATCAACTACAAAATGCTCTCCCGCAAAAGGCTGGCTATGCGCCACATGTTCGCCAATTGTCTCATCCAGGTTTTCGATCTCATCCAAATAGGATGCATTCACACGCGCCTGTCCGCGCTGGGAAGAAATGGAAACTTGCTCAAAAGTGGCAAGAACATTGCGGCGCACAAAAACCGCCATCACTACCAAGGGCAGGATGGATAAAAATAAAAACCAAATTGTCAGACGTAATGCAACTGAAGAAGCTAAAGGTTTCACGCGAAGCCTCCCAATCAGGCCGAAAGCACAGCCCTGGAAACCAATAAAAAATACCTGCGCACAAGGTTGCCAGCGGCAAACGCGCCGCCGCAAAATCCAGGCGCAATCAACCCCTAATTTTAGCCGTCAAACTAAAGTCATCGCCAACCCATCGGCGCGCGGATCACTGCCACCCATCAACCTGCCGCTGGCGCTATCGCGCAGGATGATTTGTCCACGCCCAAAGGTGGCCCGCCCCCAACCGCTTAGCGGACGAACAGGGTGCCCCAGCGCCGACAATTCCGCCGCCACGCGCCAGGGAATGCCTTCTTCGAGCAAGATCGCCCCGCCCTGTTCGCCATTATCGATGTCGATACAGAAACGCGGCAAATCCAAGGCGGACTGTGGATCAAAACCATCAACCAGAAGCCCCAGCCCGACTTGCAGATGTCCCTGCGGTTGCATAAATCCACCCATGACGCCGAATGAACCAAACAAACTGCCATCGGCGCGGGTAATCAGGCCAGGAATAATCGTGTGATAAGGGCGCTTCTTCGGCTCGAGACGGTTGGGGTGTTCGGGATCGAGGCTGAAATTGTAACCCCGGTTTTGCAGGGTAAACCCCCAGCCCTTTGGCACGATCCCCGTACCAAAGCCCATGTAGTTACTGTTGATGAACGAGCAAGCATTGCCCAGCCCATCGACAACGCAAAAATAAACAGTATCGCTTGAGGCAACCGGCGTGCCGCGCTTCTGATCCAACGTTGCGCGTTTCGGGTCGATCCGTTTGCGGCGTTCAGCAGCATAATCTTTTGAAAGCAATTCAGAAAGGGGAATATTAGAAAATTGCGGATCGCTGATATACCAGCGCGCGTCGGCAAAAGCCAGGCGCAAGGCTTCGATTTCGAGGTGCAGCCGTTCAGGCGAAAGCGGATCCATGCCGGCCAAATCAAAGCCTTCGAGCAGGTTGAAAGCCAACAGGGCCGTAATTCCCTGCCCGTTGGGAGGACATTCATGAATGCGATAATCGCCGAAGGTTACGCTGGCAGGTTCTTCCCAGGTAGATGTATGTTCGGTCAGATCTGCAAGCATCATTGCGCCGCCCGCTTTTTGGAGTACATCTACAACCGCTTCGGCAATCTGGCCTTCGTAAAAGGCTCGTTTGCCGCCTTCGGCCACTGCGCGGAAGGTGCGCGCCAGGCCTGGGTTGCAGAAGATCTCACCGGGGTTCGGCCCGCGGCCATCGATAGTCAGTTCGTGGCCATTGGAGGCCGTTTTCAACTGACGGTTCGCGCCTGCCTGCCAGAAGTGCGCGGTCAGCGGGGCAACTGGGAATCCGCCCTCGGCCAGTGAAATGGCCGGGGTCAGCACATCTGACATCGCAAGCGTGCCATGCCGCTCGAGCAAGTCGCACCAGCCTGCACAAGCTCCGGGCACCGTAACCGTATGCGGGTGGTAAGGCGGCAGCGCGGAGGGAAAGCCCTCACGCAGAATTCGCTCGCGCGTTAATCCAGCCGGGGCGCGGCCTGAACCATTCAGGGCCGTCACCGCGCCAGTTCTGGCCTCATAAAACAGGGCAAACATATCGCCGCCGATGCCCGTGGATGTCGGCTCGGTGACGTTGAGCGCGGCGGCAACGGCAACAGCGGCATCGGCAGCATTACCACCCTGGCGCAATATCTCCAACCCGGCGGCAGTGGCAAGCGGCTGGGAAGAAGCGACCATGCCATGCTGGCCATAGACGCTGGAGCGGCGCGAGTGAAACTCAGGCGGGTTTTGGGGCATCTTTTTCTTTACCCGTTACTTTTGGGATGGTTGTTACAAGCACTTTATCAACACGCTTGCCGTCCATGTCCATCACTTCGAAGGTCAGACCATTCCACTCAAACTTGTCAGCTGTCTGGGGAACGCGCCCAAGATTGAGCATGACAAACCCACTCAGGGTCTCGTATTCGTCTTCATCGGGCAAATGACGCAGGTTGAAAACTTCCTTGAAGTCTTCAACTTCCAACATGCCATCCAACAGCCAGGAGCCGTCCTGACGCTGCGTGGCCTGGGGGGGAGCATCGATATCGCCAACAATTTCTTCAATGATATCGAAGACGGTCACAAGGCCCTGAACCGAGCCAAATTCATCAATAACGAGCATTAACTCGGCATCTTCGCTTTTGAAGAGTTCCAACACGCGCGAGGCAAGGGCTGTCTCAGGGATGTATACTGGCGGCTGGATGTTACGCTTGAGCTGCAATGGGTTTCCATGCAGGCTTTCAAGCAACAGGTCACGAGCCTGGATGATCCCCAGCACAATATCGAGGCTGTCTTCACAGACCGGGAAACGCGAATAAGGGCTTTCTTCAATTTTCTGGCGAATTTCTTCGGGGGTATCGTTAACATCCAGCCAGGCGATTTCGCTGCGCGGGGTCATCAGAGAGAAAATTCGGCGATCACTCAGGCTAAAAACACCCTGCACCATATCCTGCTCCGCTTCGTCGAAAACTCCGGCCTGGGTACCCTGGTCGATCAAAACCTGGATCTCTTCTTCCGTAATGGGTGGTTCGAGATTGGGTTGGACACCCATCATACGCAGGATCAAATCGGTGGTGGCGCTCATAACATGCACCAATGGCATGAAAATGCGTGAAATCAGCGACATCGGCGCGGCAATCATGGAGGCGATCCGCTCCGGGCTGTGCAGCGCCAACCGCTTGGGAACCAGTTCGCCAAGAATCAGGGTCAGGAAAGTGATGGCAAGCACAACAATGCCAATTCCCAGGGATGTGGCGTAAGGCGCCAGGATGGGGATTTTGGAAAACCACAACCCAAGCGAAGCGCTGATGCCCACGCCGCCGACCGCGCCAGAAAGAACGCCTATCAGGGTGATGCCAATCTGGATTGTTGAAAGAAAAGTATTAGGGCTTTCAGCCAATTGCAGGGCGTTGAAGGCCCCGGCATCGCCATCATTGGCGCGCTGCTGTAAGCGCACCTTGCGCGAGGAAACCACTGACATTTCAGAGAGCGAAAAGATCCCGTTGAGCAAAACCAGCAGCAGGATGATTAAAATTTCTGTTCCCGATTCAGACATGATTCTCCGTGTTTGGATTTATACCCGTCCGGTTACAAATTGGCTTTTTATAAGAACATGAACGCGCAATATCTATGACCACGGGCATTAATATTTTACATCGCTTCAATAGTTGTTTGGGTAGCGCCTTTTAAAGGCTATCCACATCAATCCCGTCACCATCAACCGCCTCGCCAATCACCCAGGCAGGCTGATTCGTCCCGGCTGCGCGAGACAGGAACGCGGATAGTTTTTCCTGCGGCACAGCCATCAACAGACCGCCGCTGGTCTGGGCGTCGAAAAGAAGCATCTGGCGCATTTCATCGATCTCGGCAGCAAAACGCACAAACTGGCTGTAAAACAGACTGTTATCTGAAGAACCGCCGGGAAAGACCCACTGCTCAGCATATTTCAGCGCGCCAGAGACAAAAGGAATCTGGTTGAAATGAAAACGCAGCCCAACTCGCGAAGCTTTGGCCATCTCGTAGGCATGGCCGAGCAAACTAAAGCCAGTGATATCGGTCGCGCCTCGCAGGCCAAATTCATTTGCCAGCGCGCCAGCCCCGGCGTTCAGGCGACTCATCCAGGCAATGACTTCATCGATCTCCTCGGGCGTGGTCATGCCACGCTTCAGCGCGGTAGTGGTCACACCAAAACCGAGCGGCTTGGTTAGCACCAGCACATCTCCTGCGCGCAAACCGCCTTTGGTCATCATTTTGCCATATTCGACAAATCCCAGGACCACCAGGCCAAACTTCGGCTCTTTATCCTGGATGGTATGGCCGCCAGCCACCACGACGCCGGCCTCGCGGCATTTTTCCGCGCCGCCGCGCAGGATTTCAGCGCCGATTTCGGGCGGCAGATCCGGCGGCAGAGCGGCAACATTCAGGGCCAGGAAAGGCTTGCCGCCCATGGCGTAGACATCCGAAAGCGAGTTGGTCGCCGCAATCGCGCCATATTCGTAAGGCGTATCGACCACCGGCGTAAAAAAGTCAGTCGTCACCACCAGGGCGCGCTGATCATCCAAGCGCCAGACCGCAGCATCGTCCGGGTCGCCAATTCCCACCAAAAGGTCGGGATAATCTTTCGGGTCAAACAAATTCGAGACAGGACGCAGAACCTGCGCCAGCGTTTCCGCATTCAGTTTCGACGCTCAGCCAGCGCAACTGGAGAGAGTCGTCAACCGAACCTGTTTTCCCGAAGTGCCTTGCTCATTCATCTATGGTAACTCCCAACATTAAATAAAGAAAGTAGCAAGGATTTTACCACTCAACCCTTGCCACTTTCCACTTTCCAATCGTCAACACGAGAAAATAAACACGTGTTACTGCGGGATATTCTGTAAATCAGGCAACGGGAACAAGAACGGGGCATTGTTCGGCAGCAACATCACCTGGACGTTCGGCGAGAGTTTGTTGATGTACTGGTAGGTCAGCAAATCAGGGTTTTCAGCCAGCACTTGGGCGATCAACGCAAGCGCTTCAGCCTCAGCTTTGGCCTGGATCACACGCGCTTCGGCTTCGGCCTGGGCTTGGATCACCCAAGCCTGACCCTGGCCTTGGGCGGCGATCACGGCTGCGTCTGCCGAACCCTGCGCCACCTGGCGGGCCTGTTCGGCTTCCTGCTTCTTCGACTCGACCACAAACTTGGCCTGCTGGGCCTGCTGCTCGGCGATCTGCTTCTGCTCCACCGCAGTGGCATATTCATCGCTAAAACGAATGTTGCGCAGCACGAAATCTTGCAAAACCAGATTGTTGCTCGCGAAAACCTCGGTCAACTTAACCGTGATCTGACGTTCCATCTCGGCCCGCTGCGAAGAAACAATCTCTTCAACGCCATATTGCGAGGCCACATCGCGAATCACACCGCGCGCCTGCGGGCGAACCAACCCATCCTGGTAATTCGTGCGCCAGGTGCGGTACAGATCGACCGCCTTCAACGGGTCGACCGCATAGATCACCGAAGCATCGATGTAGACCTGCTGGCCGTCCTTGGTTCGCACCTGAATCGTATCGTCGCCGCCAACCTGGCCTTCAGTATCCAGCGAAGACATGGTGTATGTTTGGCGGAGGATCGTATAACGCTCGACCCGTTCGACAAACGGAACCACCCAATGCAAACCAGCTGTTAGCGGTTCAGGTTTGATACCACCTGCGCCGATCGTGATGACCACACCCAGTTCGTCTGGCTCAATAAAGACCAAACCAGCGCCCAAAGTGCTGAGCACAATTGCCACGACCAGAACCGCCACCACCAGGGTAGACATACCCTTAACCCCCTGCCCCTTGCCGGCGCGGGTCAACATGACAACCAGTAAAGCCAAAAAACCCAACCAGGCTGCCCCGGCAACCATACTAAAAAGATTTGCAATATTCATAGGTTTCTCCTTTTTTATTATTATAACGTGATAGCATTGGGCCATGCATATCGCAGAGGGTCGCGTTGATGAAACATATATAAATGAATGGCGCGCTGCGCGGATTCTTTGCCCTGAGGCATTGATGCCCGCGCCCGGCCAATACCTGCTGGCCCAGGCTGCCAGCGAAGCAGACTCACCTTTGCCTGTTCCCGTTTATCTTGCCGCACCAACCCGCAATGGATTCTACGCTGCCGCGCCCCTGCCAGTTGCATGGACTCCCGGCACAAGCCTGGGGCTGAAAGGCCCGCTCGGAAAAGGCTTCCGCCTGCCGCCCGCCGCGCGGAGAGTACTGCTGGCTTCCTGGAGCGGATCGCCAGGGCGGGTTTTGGCCCTGCTCGAAGCCTGTCACCGCCAAGGAGCCGAAGTGGCCCTGGTCGCCGAAAGCACCCCGGCAGGGATTCCGCTCTCAGTCGAAATCCTGCCTCGCGCCACCCTGCCCGAGGCCGCCCGCTGGGCCGATTACGCCGCGCTTGATATTCCACGCGAGCAAATCGAATCCATCCTCGCCAGCCAACCTGTATCAGACTCTCTTCGCCTTTTATCTGGCTATGCGCAAGTTTTTATCGAAACTTCGGTTCCCTGCGGCGGACTGGCTGAATGCGGCGTGTGCGCGGTGGGCACAAGAAACGGCATCCGTCTGGCATGCAAGGATGGGCCAGTTTTCGACCTGACCGAAATCAGCATTCCTGATCGTCACTAACATCAAAAAATGGCAAAATTGCCACAGGGAAGATGATTTTCAAGATGCCTATTAAGCCTGAAACACAACCCTGGCCTGTTCGAACTTCTCCACCTGGGCGCGGACGACCGTCACGCCCAGGCCCGGTTTGTCGGGGACGGTGATAGTGCTATCGGCGTTAAGGGCGAAAGTTTCCTCAGTCACATCTTCATGGTAGTAGCGCGCCGAAGCGGAGATGTCTCCGGGTAGCGAAAAATTCGGTAACGAGGCCAGGGCCAGGTTTGAGGCGCGTCCAATATTCGTTTCGAGCATCCCGCCGCACCAGACCGGAATCCCGGCGGCCTGGCACATCTCGTGGATTTCAATGCCCTGCCCCAGGCCGCCGCAGCGCGCCGGTTTGATATTGATGACGCGGCAAGCCTGCATTTCAAGGGCATAACGGGCATGGCGCGGGCTGACGATGCTTTCATCAAGACAAACGGGGGTTTTGAGCAGTTTTTGCAAGCTGGCGTGATCCCAAATATCATCTTCGAAAAGCGGCTGCTCGATCAGCAGCAGGCCCAGGTCGTCGAGCGGCAGCAAGGCCCGGGCGGTTTCGAGCGTGTAGGCTGAATTGGCGTCTACCTGTAACTGAAGCTGCGGAAAAGCGCGGCGCACCGCCGCGGTGTCGCCAATATCGCGGCCCGGCTTGATCTTGAGTTTGACGCGCCGGTAGCCATCAGCCAGGTACTTTTCGACAGTCTGGAGCAGGATCTCGGGCGAATCCTGTAATCCGACTGAAACCCCGACCGGAACCTGCGCTTTTATCCCGCCGAAAAGCTGGCGCAGACTTTTGCCCTGATGCTGGCCGAGCAAATCCCAGAGCGCCATCTCGACCCCGGCCTTGGCCAGTTGATGCCCGCGGATGTTGGCTACGCGCTCTTGAAAATCTGCGGCGTCGGACAGTTCTTTTCCCAAAATCTGCGGGACGATGAAATCCATCAGAATGTGCCAGGCAGTGCCGGATGTCTCGTAGCAATAACCGGGATCACGGTCGGCGACACACTCGCCCCAACCCGTCAGCCCTTCGGACTGGATTTCAACCAGGATACAGTCACGCTCAAAAATCCGTCCAAAGGAGGTTTCAAAATGGGCAACGAGCGGCATACGCAGGTGATGCAGGGTAATTTGTTCGATCTTCATTGGAAATCCTCCATGGGTCGTTCGTGATTGTATCCGGTATTTTGCAAGATTCATCCTGCGCCAGATTTTGCAACCAACGCCTCAACGGTGACATCATTACGCCCGCGAAAAAAGTGCGCTATGGCTCCAGCAAGGCTTGGTCGAAAAATTCCACCATCCTGGATTGGTAGGCTTCAGGCTGGGAAAACACCCCGCCGTGTTCAGCTTCATCAACAACCCAGTATTCCTTCGGCTCACCAGCCAGTTCAAAGTAGCGCCGGGCGCGGAACTGCTCATATTCGTTCAAGCCCGCGCTGATTAGCATCAATGGGCGCGGCGCAATTTTCGTCACCGCCTCGCCCAGCGACATCGGCGCCGTTGCTCCGCTGCGCCATTCCATCAATTTGATGAACAGCGGATAAATAGGCCAGCCGAGCGTGTCGGTCAGGTCGAAGGGAGGCCAGGAATCGCCGGCGGTGGCGTAATAGGGCGCATCGGCCAGCACTGCGCGATTTCGTCAAAACTGGCTGCGGCATTGATGGCAATCTCTGCCCCGGTCGAACAGCCCATGACGCCGATCCGCCCCGGTTCAACCTCATCACGAGCCAGCAGGAAGTCCAGGGGAGCCTGCACATCGGCCACATCGCGCCAGCCCCAGGAAAGCATTTCGCCTTCGCTTTCGCCAGTGGCGCGCTGGTCGTAAAGCAGCACCCCGTACCCGCGCGCGGATAACATGCGGGCATATTCCAACGTTCCGAGGCGGTCGCCGCCGTAGCCATGCAGCAGGATAACTGCCGCCCCATTCTGCGAGGGGATGTACCAGCCTGCGAGGCGGACGCCATCCGGGGCGGTCAGGCTGACCGGCTCATAATCCGCGCCAAAATCAGCCGGGGACCGGCAGCAGACCACATGCTGCGCCGGGCGTATCATCATGGCAGAAACCGTCCAGGGATAGGCAAAAATCAGGGCCGGGTACAAGGCCAACACGCCGACAGCCAACAGGCGCGCCCAGTAACGCCAGGAACGCATCCGGTTTACCATGGCACACCGCCAAAGCTGGACGCGGCCAGGCGCCCCAATTCGGCGCCAGCCAGCAGGGCCGCCGGGATGTCGCCGGTTTTTAAAAATTCCGAGGTAAAACCAGCCTGGAAGGCGTCGCCGCAGCCGGTGGTGTCGACCACTTTATCGATGGGCAGGGCCGGCTGGGTGCAGGTTTTCCCGCCTTCAAAAGCGAGGCTGCCTTCCGCGCCCAGGGTCAGGACGAGCAGGCCTTTGTTGCGCTGTGAAATGCGGAGAAGGTCATCGGCCATATCCCGTGTCCCGCCGAAATAGGCGATATTGACCGCGCCCGGATATTTCTCCAGCACATCATACTCTTGCAGGTGCAAAAAATCGACCGCCATGAATTTTCCGGCAGGCTTGCGGCGAACCGCCTCCGCAAAATTCGGCCCATTGACATGGGTCGCCCAGACATCACAGCGGCCCATAAAATCCCAGTCTGATTCGCTCAGGCAATAATCGGCGTAGACGCCATTCTTCCAGGCGCCATCCACGCCAAAGCGCTCACCCCATTCATCGTTAACGAGCTGGTTCGAGGCGGTTTCGCCGTCCAGGCGATGGGTGCAGGCCAGGTCGACGCCCTCGCGCCGGAGCAGGTCGAAAATCCGGTCACCGGCTGCGTCCGTACCCAACGGGCCAACAAAGGCCGTTTCGTGGCCCAACTGGCGAAAGCGGACAGCCTGGTTGAGGGAGTTTCCGCCGGCATAATGTTCGTTTTGCTGCGGAAAAAAGTCGAGCGCGGCAACGCTAAAACAGGCAATTTTCATTGCGCAAACCCCAGTTACAGCTTCGGAATCAACACCGGGGTATTCTTTTTGTACTCTTCGTAGTCGGGTTGGCCGCCCCATTTTTTATCGGACTTTTGCTCAAGCAGCGGAATGCCGCTGACGCGAATCAACAGCAGGGCCACAAAAAGCGGGGAAATCATGGCAACCCACTGCCAGCCTTGCAAGACAGGGATGGCGATGATCGCCACGCCCAGCCAGAGCACAATCTCGCCAAAATAGTTGGGGTGGCGCGATCTGGCCCACAATCCGCTGCGGATAAACTTGCCTTTTTTGGCCGGGTCGGCGTTGAAGCGGCTTTTCTGGTTGTCGGCAACGACCTCGAAGCCGAACCCAAAGACCCAGACCAGTAAACCGATCAGGGCGAAGACATCCAGCCCGACGCGCGTGGCGGAGGTGATCGCCACCCAGGCCGCAGCGGCGGTGAAGGTCACCCACAGTCCCTGGATCGTCCAGACGTTCAGGAAGCGGATGAAGGAGGGCTTCAACTCATCGAAACGGTCATCCTTGCCGGCTTTTTTGATGCGGCCAAACAGGAATGACCCCAACCGCACAGCCCAGACAATGACCATGCCCGCCAGCAGGTAGGCACGCGCATCCGCTCCGGGGCTGAGAAAAACCGCCAGCAGGGTGATCGAGATGTAGGTCAGGCTGCCGGTCAGGTCGAAGAATTTCTCGGTCTGTTTGATGAAGGAGGGTACAAACACAATCCACTGGACGATGAACGCCAGCCCGACCGCCAGCGCAAAGACGGGAATCCCGCCCACCTGGCTGCCTCCCTGCGATCCGGCCCAGGCCACGCCCACGGCGATTAGAATCAGAATGGGGAAAACAATCCATCCGGTACGTTCTGCTTTATTCATCAGTACTCTCCTTTTAATGGTTACTTAACCCATGCCCGCCAAGCGGAATGGTTTCAAAACGCTCACCAAACCCGGCGATGAGCGGGCGCCCTTTGGCAATCGCCGCCTGCACCGATGGCAGGGACAGGGAAGCCCGATGAAACTCCTGGTCTTCCCAAACCTCGGTGACCCAGAGGGCATCCGGGTCGGAGGGGTCTTGCGCAACGATGTAACTCAGACAGCCAGGCATGCCCGAAACACCTTCGAGCAGGATCTGGGCCAACGCATCCCGCCCACCGGGAGTGGTTTTGATTTTGCCGATTAGTCCGTACATTTTTTCTCCTTAAGATATCTTGTTCTGAAGCGGCATAACGAAATATACACCTTGTTTGTTTTCTCCGTGAGACTCTGGCTGCGCCGCAAAACCCAGGGAAAGTTTGATGTGATAATTGGCGTCACGCCCGTAGCTGCTATAAGATGCCAGCTGGTAACAACCAAGTTCCTTGGCGCGGATTATGGCCTGTTTCTGCAATGCCGTGCCGAGGCCCTGGCGTCTGGCATCCTCGCGCACGGCAAAAGCATGGATCTTGGCTTCGGTCAGCGGAACGCCATCCAGGCACAAGACCGGGCAGTTTGCCTCCGGGCCGATCGGCTGAACTGCAAATCTCAGGAAGCCAACAACCTCGTTCAGGCGGAGCGCAACCAGTAAATATGCCGGATACGCGCGGCAGTAATCCCCAAACACAAATGGGGCCTGTTCAGGGGCCACCATCTCAAGGCAGGCCGCAAACTCACCCCAGCTCGGATGTGTCTCACTCCATTCTTCGATCAGGTAATTTGTCATATTGTTCCTGGAAACAGGCAGGCGATTTTCAGACCGGTCTCAGCATAACCATTCGCCTTTTTCCTATCTGAAATTGTTCAATGCGTTGATAACCTTCATGCAGCACCTTCTGGCCCTTGTCAGAAACAATTGCAACAATGCTTGATGGAGATAAGATATCGAGAAGCAAACCAAGCATCGACCCTAATGGATCAGACAACTCGTTCGAGTCAGAATCGCGCCAATGAGAATGCTGTCCATAGGGAACATCTGTAAAGACAATATCCACAGATTTAGGTTTTATGTTATTCAGAATCTCTCTCCTGTCTGTGGCGCTGGCTTGAAATACCCTTGTTTCCAGGGCATGATCTTTAGTCAAAGCGGTTAATCTGTTTCTCAAAATATGGGCGCTTTGTAAAGCGTCTCGATGGGAATCCTTATTGTACTGCCCGATCAGCGCGGAGATTTCATGAATTCGCTTGTCCAAACCAGCGACGCTAAGCAGCCCAAGGTTTCGCTCTGCAAAAGCGACGGCTTTCTCATCCACATCTGAGCCGATGACTTCTCGGATGCTTTCACCGTGGAAATAAGCCAGCACAGCCAGGTGATAAGCGGCCCCGCAACAAGGATCGTACAGGCTGCACGGGGATGAATCCTGATAAATTGCTACGCGCTTCGCCAAACAACGCTGAAATATCTCACTCGCCAGCCTGACAGGAAAAGCAGGATGGCCGGGCAGGCTATAAAACACCCGTCCGCTGGTAAAGTCTGAATAGTCTGGCTGTTCTTTTACAAATTTGTATTGCATAAGCTCCAATGGCTGCCCGTCAAAATAAAAAAACGCTCAGAAAGCCAAAGGCCATTTCTGCACACATCTTGGTATTTTCAAGCAACAGGCTATTTTACAGCCACATAATCCTGATTTCACCTTCCAAGGGCTTAAACTCTTTATCCCCGGTCACCAGTTCGGCGTTTTTCAACACCGCCAGCGCCGCGGCAAATGAATCAGCATAAGAAATATTGCCCCTGGCCTTGAAGTTCGCTGCCTGACGGGTCAGCGCCCAATCGGCATCGACAATCTCAATGCCCATGCCTTTAATGTCGCCAATATAACGGTCAGCAACTTCAGCAGAATTGGAGCGCGCAATCGCATACCAAATTTCCCCCAAATTGACCACAGACATCGCCAGGGAACTCTCCTTTTCAACCGATTCCTGGATGATTGCGCGCACAGCATCCGCGCCGGGTTCATCTTCAAAGAAAGCCATCAACGCGTAAGCGTCAAGAACCTTGACCGCCATGGTTAGCCTTCCTTTTGCGTATCTTTGGCGCGTTCGTCCAGCAAAATCTTCAAGCCACCCTTGCCCTTAAGCGAGCCTTGCAGGCCCTTGAGATATTGTTCCGTGACCGGCTTCAAGACAATCCCCTCACCAGTATCGGTGACGATGATTTTTGTGCCGCTCTTAATCCCATACTTCCTGCGTAAAGCCGCCGGGATGACAATCTGTCCTTTGATGGTTGCGTAAGTCTCCACTTTGAAAATATCCTTTCACAACCAATATGTTACATTTTTTTGATTTGTAAGTCAAGAACCAAGAAGTATTACAAAATCTAATCTCTCCGCATCGCTCAGCTTGACATCTTCAACCGATATATCACAGAACGGGCAAGCATAGGCCACATCTGAACAAGTTCAATACACTTTATCAAGCAGCTTTTGCCAGCATTTTCGAGTCAAACATTTCCTTGACCGAGGGGCGCACGAGGGTGATGATGGTAAAGACCCCCAGCAAG
>JAKLPV010000190.1 GCA_022013685.1 Anaerolineae bacterium | reverse complement strand
TCCTGCACACCAGAAATATCGCCACCAATGAGTAAGGCTATTTCATCTTCGCTGTGTTCAGAATCTTTTGCAAGTGTTTCCAAGCGCAGCTGGGGGAAATCACTTTCATCGGACAGTATCGCTGCCAGCGCTGCCGTCATGCGGCTGTGGTCATACAGGCTTATATCGGGCCGGGTTTTGTAATAAGCAGATGGCATACACCACGTGTAACGCTGGAACAAGGCAAGCATGGCTTCCAGGTAAACGTCCATTTCCTGAATGCCATTCAGCACACGCGCTTCTTTTTTGAAATCCAGCCACATGGTTTCGTAAATTTTCCAAACATCGGCGTCAGGGAGACCTGCCTTGGGAAAAATATCGCCTTTGTCCAATACAAGGGGTTTTAGCGGCAGGAAACGCCAACTATCTTTTTCATCTTTCCAGCAAACTTTGTCTGCTTCAACGATGCTGAAAATTGAAAGCAACTGAAGAGGCTGCACAATGCGGGTGTCTTCACCTTTTGGTGCATCGGCGCGTTCACCTGCGGAAAGGATATCAGCGGCTTTGACCAGCCAGTCGGCACGGCTTTGCGGTGCGTGGTGATTGGCGGCAGGCAGCCTGACGGAATCACTCAAGGGCAGGCAGGTTTTAAGAAAATCAGCCGTCAGCATGGCATGATAACGACCATACATTTGCGCGGCATCTTTGCCTTCCAGGCTTCCGCGTTCTGCGCCCCGCTGCGCAAACTTACCCACATCATGCAGCAAACCGGCCAGCGCGGCCATCAAGACTTTTTCATCCATGCAGCCTCCATTCGTTTCAACAAAAAAAGAAACAATTCCCATTTTCCCCACTTCGATCCCCCTTACAGGAATTGCTCCCATAGCATATCGCAGGGGGATTGGGATGTCATGCGGGAAAACCCGTAATTCATAAACGAAATCAAAATCTCCAAAAAGGCATTACCAGGCGCACTAACTGAGTCTGGTTGATGTCTTCCACTTGCCAGTGCTCGGTAGCCTTACGGTAAACGCTGCGCAGGTGTTGTTCCACCGTGCGCGGAGAGAGCGTCAGACGTTCTGCGATCTCATTCTGGTTCAGGCCATCGCGCGCAAGAAGTTCGATCACAGCCAGTTCCGCTGGGCTGACTTTGGTCAGGATGAAGATGCGCGCCAAGTCCCACTGCTCACGCAGGCGTAATTGCCCGAGGCGATCGGCGGCGTCAAAAGGGTTATCCACTTCGCGCAGGGCATCGAAGACCGGCGAAAGTCGTCCCCAAGGGATGAGCGGAATGGGAATCAGGCGCGCCCATTCGCCAGAACCGGCATGCAAGTTACCGGATTCTTCGAGGGCCGGGTGCGAAGCCAGGTGCCACAAATGATCATCATCGTCAAAAAGCATTTGCGCCACGGCCATGCCGAAAACAGTCAGCGTGCGCCGGCCACCCGAAATCAGCAGGTGGACGCGCTCTTCTTGCAGTTTAAGGGCGCGTACTTCGGCATACAACACGTGAAAAGCCGCCTCCACTTCATCGGGGGCGGTTACATCCTGGAGTGGCAAGCCCTTGTGGGCAAGTTCCAGTGTTTTGAAATTGAGATGGGGATAGTGTTCGGGGAGATCCTGCTTGAGTCGTTCCAGCGCGGAGGCTGTTGCGGGGCGTTCAGTGCGGGTATGCACCACCAACAGGCTTTGCGGCAGGTTGCTTTGCAGGCGCAGGCAATCCAACGCCAAGGTAATCAGTTGGGCTTTGCTTCCAAGGGGGACAATGAGCGTGGCAGGAAATTCTGGCATCGGTGACGGGACATTTCCCCGCTATGGGCTGGTCCCTGTAAAAAGTATATAACATTTAGCGTCATTTGATTCAGTGAATCATCCTTGTTTGACAGGGAAAATGTCACCTTAAACAATTCGGGCCAGCGAAGAATAGAAAAAATTCTGTTATCCACTGGCCATAGTTTCCTCGCCCCAGCAAACTGCACAGGGATAAACGGGTATTTTTTCGACAGAAAGACAATCACACTTCATCATTCTGAGTTCATCATTCCGCTTGTTGAAGTACCCTCACGGGCATTTTTTGATTTGGAAGTGAACAACTTCCGTTGCCTGCACCGTAACAAGTTTCTTAGTCTTAATGCCCTCACGGGCATTTTTTGATTTGGAAGAAGTGACCCACATCGACATCTTCGCCCACATCTACAAGTCTTAATGCCCTCACGGGCATTTTTTGATTTGGAAGATACCGTGGCGCTCTGCCTTCAAGCCGTCTATAACAAGGCGTCTTAATGCCCTCACGGGCATTTTTTGATTTGGAAGAATTCCTCCAAAATGTCGCTGTCGTTCATATGACGATGTCTTAATGCCCTCAAGGGCATTTTTTGATTTGGAAGGGTCAAAAATTTTGCTCTTTTCTCCGCGCTTTTGCTCATTTTAGCACAATCCAACGCTGGCTTGCACCAACCTTGCGAACCACGCATGGGGCAAACGCTTAAGCCAGCCAAACTGCAAGAAAGCATGTGTTTGCTCCATGCACCCAGCGCTTTTCAGCGCATTATTTCGCGCTGTTTTCAAACCCTTCCACCTTCTCGCGCCGGTATTCCCAATCGGGCATGATGCGCGAGAGCAAATCGTAGAAGCCTTTGCCATGTGCGGAACCACATCCAGCAGACTGGACACGCTTACCCAGTCTAAAATCGGACAGCATAGGCTGGGCGAAATTGATGACAAGCAGGGATTTTATCCATCGAGCCCCAGCGTTACGCAATCACATAACTCACAGGGTTTTGACCGGCGCTGGCGAATTCTGTCCAGTTTGAGGTGGTGGTACCAACTTCCTGAAGCCTGGAAAAGCGAATAATGTGCCGTTTGGGAATATCCGAGGAACGCAGGCCCGAGTAGTTACCCAGGAAAATGCGATTGACGGTCTCATTCTCTCGGCGCAAGTAAATGATGACCTTATCCACTTCTTCCACCGTTCCGGGGTCAATCACCCATTTGCCGGTGGAACCATTACCAGCAGGGTCAGAGATGAAATGTTCACCATGCGTAAAAATGACAACGGCGGATTGATTCTTTCCGATCACTTCCTGGGCAGTTTTGTAAGTTGTCATGGTTTGTCCTTTTTCGCAGAATTTTCGGGATTAGCTTTTATCCCTTAAGTATCTATCGCCATCTTCCCGCGCTGGATACACTTTACAGCCCAAAAATAGGCGACGATACATAACATTCGAAAGACAAAAGAACTGTGGGCAGAAAGGGGATATGTATTGAATCTGATTCGGTTTTGTCACAGCTACCACCATAATTTATTTTCTCCAACTAACAAATCTTTTTGAAGCCATTTCTCTGTCCATTTCATAAGCTTTTTTTGCTACATCAGTAGAAATTTTTAAATGGTTACAGGTTGCCTCATACCATTCTAGCTTTGGAATCTTTGTGAGAATTAGTTCGGGCACTGGGCAACTTATTATTTCATTTTCGCTTATTGTTTCAATACCCGATGGAATTCGAAGCCAGTATTGAATTCTTATCAAATGAAAAAGTAAACGTTGTGGAATATTGTTATCTAAAGCCTTTGCCATTTTTGACAATTGTCTGATATCTCCAGACTTATACAACAATGATTTCACTACCCCGCGATCTGCAAATAATACAACTAGAATTTTATTTGGTGGGAGAACAATAGATAGTCCCCAATCAGGAGGGGGCACGTCAGCAAATCCAAAATATTCTTTATTTTCATGCTTTTGTTCAAATAAAAAGACCGAGCCAAAAGGATCTGGCTCGAATTTGAAATCAGGAACATCTAGCGATGCTAGAGCAGGCAGAATAAATTCGGCCTTATATTTTTTCATATCAGGCGATAATAAAAACCCTTTTTCTGGATATTTGGGATCAATAAATAGTCTGGAATCCATAATTGCGAGACTATATCGGATTTTGAGTGCCCAAAGATAATAGTCGCACTCTGTTGCTTTGCCTTGGGAAACTCGATTCTCTAAGTTAGCCAAACGGACTCCATTGCAATATTTACAAGCGGGAACTACTGCTGCACGGTAATTAACAAAATTTCCAGTCCATACTCCCAACTTTAAATCATAGAGCCCATAGTGATTTTGCAGCCACTTTGGAATGATGTGTTCCCTCGTTGTAGCGGGGTTAGAGCAGAAGGAGCATTCTTGTTCGTTTTTCATAAAATTACTTTAACATCCTCCACTCCACTTCTTGACCTCGATGCACATTCTTCATATGCCCATCCTTCTCATACATCATCACCATCTTCCCGCACCGGACACACTTATCCAGCCCAAAATCAGACAGCAGTATCTTGGTAAATTTTTAGTTTGTTCGGTACGCCATTACCCACCAACTTCTGCTTTTTCAATAGCGGCATCCAGTATATTTATCCACTCGTTCTCAGCAAGAATGATTAACGGATAACCTAATTGATTGGAAAGATACTGAAAATTTTCAATGACCTCACTATTAATAACATTTGGGATAGAAATACCTATCACGTTTAGATCTGCTCTATCTCGAGCAGACAAAAAAACCGAATAACAGTATTGCATATAAAGTTCTTTTACGCTGTCTACACTTCGCCCCAGCCCTCGTTTCCGCGGGGTCACTCGGCTCTTTAAGTGTATGCCGATTTCCAATTGCGTATCCGTTTCATAAAACTCATCAGAATATTTTATGTCAGCAATTTCATGGCCATGATGGATTCCATCAAACTCATCATCGATTACATAGCCAAAAATACGGGGAAAACAAATATTACTTGACTTGCTACCAGATAAAATTTTCTTTTGGGATATCTTATCCTTCATACAAGCATTGCACATAGTTTTTGTGGGATGCCAATTATTTTGTGAGCACTTTTCTCTTATGCGGTTGAGTGCTTGTCTATATTTCTCTTTTTCTGTATCGGCAGGGTTCCTTTGATGAAAATGAGCCCTTACTCTCCAATACTTGAAATCGCTTAACAGATATTGATTTATAGCTATTCTTTTTCTGGGCACCAAGCGTAAAATACCGCCTTGAATTAAAAAACTTCCATCATATTGTTGGTTTTCAAGTGCGGACAAAAATCCATGTAAGGATTTTATTAGTTCAACACCTGGAAATATCCTGATATCTATCGAGAAAGTGGCTTCTAGGTCGCCCCCACAATCACAATTTAACGTTTGGTTATCTTCTATGCTCTGTTCTGGATGCTTTTCGCATCGAAAAACGACTTGCTGGTCATCAGTTATGGTCGGCTGAAATGGCGATTGGCATTCTTTGCATCGATATAAATAACTTCCGCAGTTTCCACAATTGGCTTCCAGCCCTATAACCAGGTCCAGATTCTCGCGTTGACAAATGAGATCGTGGATAAAATCTGGACTAAGGTCACTTTCAAGGTTACCGGACCTTCTCGCGATAATTATGGCTTTTATGAGTTTTTCAAAAACTGCTCTTTGAGATGACACTATCTTTTTCTTCTTGATTTTTACGGGCACATTTCGATAATAGCCAATAAATCCATCAAGATTAATATCAGACTCTCGGACAAGCTCTGTTTCTGTCTTTTGGATCAGGCTCATTGACAAAGCCAGTAGAGAATCTTTACGCAACTTTGTTGGTGTCCAGATGCGGCCGTATTGGCGTGAAATGCCTAAACCTCCGAAAACCAAATCAGGATGATTTGAATAGAATCCAGATGTCTGTTGTCGAGACTCATCATTCATCAGCCTTTGGTAAGACCGACTATCTCCCAATGCCTGATCAAATATCGTCATTGTTTGGGCATCAAATACATCTTCAAATATATTATCCAAACGCGAGAAAGAAGCAGATCGAGGTGTTGCGCCTTCAGCTAATCGCTGTAACATCTCTTCGGACATAAATGGGAGTTGCCACCTAATTCCTAACTTTGTCCCCCCGTAATCAAGAATGGGTTTTACCGCAGAGAAATCGCCACACAATAAAAGCGCGTGATTATATTGGTGGCTGTACCAAATCAGAGCTTTTTCTAAACTATAAATTTGATCCGGCTCACCGTAATCTTCTGATTCTGGGTCAGATACTATGTATTCAATCTTTTTTTCATAAACTAGGGGAATCTCCAAAAATCGAAGTGGATTTTGATATTCTCTGAGTGGCGTAATCATATATACAGATCGAACTAATCGATCATTTCCAAACCAAACTCGGCCATCAAAACCTAGATGTGCTAAATCCTCAGAATTAGAAAAAAGTGCTTCTCGATTAGGCCATTGGCTCACAGAAACTAAATATAAAGTTGGCTTTGTTGTTAGTGGATACCTTGCTTTGGCTTCTTCAAGTGCTGTGCGCCCTTCAGCAGTGCTTTGAACAACTTCCACCAATTGGTGTTTTGGGAAATCATCCAAACGTCGATGTAAATCTGTTTCTGCCTGAATTTTTAATGTTCCGCGAATCGTATCGGTGGGTATAGTTTGCATTATGATGTCAACGATTTCTCGCTTGGGAGCCGGGGTTCCACCAACTATCATTTAATCCTCCTCCACTCCAACTGGTATTACCTCATGCTGGATAATTTCCCTGACATCCGAAACAAATCTTTTGAACAGTTTAGTTGTGTTCTCTCGTCCGCTTCGAACCTTCCAATTAGCAAATAAACTTTTACGGAACGCGGTCGATAATTCTATCTGAACACCTTTTCCAGACTTTGTGCGGTTACAAATATTGCGCGGAAAAACACCCTCATATTTTCTTTTTCCGTCTTGCACAGGGTAGCCTTTCGCAAACAGGCATACAATCATTTTCTCCTTCATGTGTGCATCCCTGCCGCCTACATAAATTATTGGCTCAACGCCTCGACAACCATGAATAGCCAAGCTTGTATCAAAATGTTTGATTAAACTCAAACATTTAGGTTCATCAAAGTTGGCGCTAGTGATATGTAATCTTCGGTTTTCTTTGTATGTATTAAGACATCCTTCAAAAAGGTAGTACGATAAATCATCGCAAGCAATTGCCCTGACTATCTCAGAAGTTCCGCGTTCTATTCCGCCTCCATGCGGGGCAAATATAAGAATATTTTTCCCGCGATTTTCCCGGCGGATTAGAAAGCCTACGCCATATTGATACTTTTTGCTCAGGGCAGCAAAACTCGCAAATTTATCGCTCATTTGTTGGCAATTACCTCTGGCTCAATAATATCGCTATCCATCTCTTCATCATCGATGTCTGTGGCCAATTCCACCCGTGGCAAGTTCATCTTCTCCAAAGTTTCTAATATGGGTCTAAGATGCTTTTCAATTTGCTTGCACTCGTTTGTAGCTTTTAGGGAATAGTGCTTTAACTCAGTTTTCATATTTCGACCTATCTTTGCGCGGCGAACAGACATGAGACTGCTATTTGCCACAGTAATGACTTCATTTACCTGTAATAGATCGTAAACGAATTTCACATCTTCAAGTTGTGGTAAAAATCCGCTCTCTCGTAGAGCATTCCATGCGCCACGTGTAAATCGCAAGGGATAGTAAGGGGTCAAATCTTGTTCGGGGGATTGCAAAACTTTGGCATAGATCTCTGCACGCTCAAGGTTTTTGGCAAATTCTATTTTGAGCATAGCCAGAGCCTGGGCGCGGCGTTGTTCTGTAGTCTTTTTCTCATCTGGCCTCGTGATTAACCAATAAAGGACAATACCAATCACTGCGCTGGATGCTGCGTTCGACATGAAATTGGACCAGAAATCGTCCCAATCCCATAAAAAATAGATTCCTAACATGCTTGTAATGCCTGAAAATATTAATATACCCAGAAGAAGCATCCATTTATTCATTCGGTTCTCCTAAATGTCATTACAAGAGAAAGATGTGTTTTTGAGGGTGGATAACCATTCAAGTTTTTTCACATATTACTGTCAAATCCCTGTCTTACTCGTACCTGCTCATCCTTCAACGCGGACATCTGCCAATCACGCAGTTCCGTTAGCGTACAAAAATCCGTTCTCATCCGGGAATCCGTTTCAAAGTCCGTTGACAGCCACCTGCGCATTCATCAGCATCGGCAGCAGCCAGTCGCGCAGTTCCGTCAGCGTTTGGAATTCTTTGGCTTTACTAATAATCTCTGCAAATATAACGGTGATACGAAACGATTTTGGCTTCTAAAAATCTTTGTAGCGTGGCAGTCCCCGTTTTAGATATAAGGCGGCAGAGTGCTTCATTCTAATCATTTTACAGGAGAAATAAACGGAAATATAGTGAAATACGTCACCCTTGGGCTACCAATAATTCCCATTGCGATACTAACATCATATTTTCCCGCGCGCCCTAGGATTTGCGGATGTAGCAACAGGATTACCAGCGCGCCTGATGCTCTTCGGCAAAGCCGATCAGGTCATGAATTTCCAGGAGCTGGCCATCATCCAATACTACGCGCCCGTTATAACGTCCAAACATCTGGTGAACTTCGCTGAAGATGATTCCCAAGTTGGTTTTGGCGGTGCGATCTTTGAATGGCGTGAAGGTCAAATCAAGGCGACCATCATTGCCCGTGAAGTGCCAGGGGTGCATATAGTCGCCAGAACGGTAGTCGATATGTACGGCTGCAAGTTTATGAACAATACCATCCAGGATGACACAATTCTCAGTTGCCTTGCTTAAATCCCCAAAACCACGGCCCAAGTTCAACCCAATCGTGCGGCCATCCGCTAGAAATCCAGAAGCGCTGGCCCAATTCCAGTAACTGCGATATTCCCAAACACCACGCCCCCAGTCGAGTGATCCGAGGCAAGTTTCGGGGTGAAGTTCTTCACGCTGGTCACCATACTGAATGAACCCTTCGGCTGGCAGGCAGTTGATCTTGGTGTTGTCGTAGAAGCGTTGTTGGCCGATGGGAATGATGATATTCATCGACTCATGTTTTGGCGGGCAAGACAACTTGATCTTGGCCTGAATACCGCGCCCACCGTCAAAACCAGGCCAGTTGACGCTGATATGCCGTTCTTCCGCATCAGCCTTAAATCGCAGGGACACTTTTTCGTTAGCAAATACTGCCTCACCAGACTGGCTGTTGCGCTCCAACTGGATACCACGACCAAAGGGAATAACCAGACCTTCTTCATGCAATTCCCCACTGGCAAAATCGAGTGTATACACAAAAATGTTGCCCGCATAGCCCAGATCAGCAATGGTGGCCGAGAAAAAACGCTGAGGGGTGAAGATGGCATAGTAATCCCAACGTTTCATCCGCAAGCGTTGCAAAGGGCGCAGCTTGTAAAAATTGGCATTTTCCAGGTTACAGTCCAACAAGGGTTGGCGCGACCAGCCAACTTGGGCTAACTGGCCCTGGGCATTCAGCAGCGGGCCGGGCTGAGTGAGTTCGACTTGCATTGGTTGCCTGCCTTTTCTATTATCTTAACCAAGCGGACTGGCAAAAAAGGGGTGATTTGCCAGGGAACAGTTCTGCCCCACGGGCGGGGCAAAAGATCAGTGGGGAACCAGCCACTCGACCGTTACCAGTTCTTTCACGGTTTCAAACTCCGGGTCACCGGTCAGCACAGTCGCCGATTCACGTGCGGCCAGGGCGGTTGCAAACGCATCCGCGTAGGAGATCGGATGACTGGCCTTGATATGGGCCGCATCCAGCACCAGGCTGCGATCTGCCGGGGCTTCTTCACTGTTGTTAAGCATACACCCACTGTGCAGGAAAACCCATATTGGCTGCAATTTGAACCTGGGGCGAAATAACATCTCGCAATTTCTCGCTGAACTGGGCAAGCAGAATGGCCTGCAGGCTTGCAATCGAATCCAATTTCAGGAGCAGGGCATAGTCTTCCAGCAAGGCCGCTTTCGACGATCGGGCCACCGCCTGCATTGCGCGGTATTGAAGGCTGGCAAATTTCTCAAAGTAACGCGACAGATCCGGCAAATTATCGTTCTTGGATGAATTGACGTTCTTTGGGGTGGGAATAATATTCCACAATAAATCATGCGCAACATAACGCCAGGGGAGGAAATGGTCGAGGGAATAAGTTCCCTGATAAATAGGTTGCCCGGAATAAATACAGATCCAGGGTTCTGCTTTTTCAAGAGCCACTGTCCAAAAGGCCCTGGCCGGCTTCAGGTCACGCTGAACCGGCTCAAATAACTTTCCTGAAACATTGGGAACATTCGGGTTGTTTTTCTGGAGATAATTCACCAGGTGCCACAGGCAAAAACCCGTCAGGATCGATAAATGTTGGTTGAGGTAATCGAACCAGATCGGATGGATCTCGATTCCATCCGGCGTAAATCGATACAGGCAGGGATTTTTCTCATCTGTAAAGGCAGCGTTTGCCAAGTGTTGGATTTGTCCATTCACTTTTACATCTGTCAGGCCGCGCAACTGCGGCGCAAAAAACGGGCGCAGAAAGCGGTAAGGAACATAGGTCCCCAGGCTCTTGATATCTCGTGACAGGTCAGTCGCTGTCAGATGCTGGATGATTTTCTGCCGGCTGGCATCCATCGGCAAGCCGGCATCCTTCCCAAGTTGAACTGCAGCCTGACCCAACCGGTCTTGCTTGCCAAAGGAAAGCCGGAAATAATTGGTTGGATACCAGACCCCGGCAACCATGCGCGCCAACAAGTCCCGGGTTGCCATTCGCGGCGACTGCTTTTCCTGGAGCTGCTTGAGAATGGCAAGAAACCAGTAGAACTTATAAGAGTTGGTCACCTCGTCAAATCCAGCGGCGAGGTGCTGAACAGGCAAACGGGGAGAAGTTGGAAGGGTCAGCATCTGCTATCATATCCGAGGCGATATATTTTGCATTTCACCACTCATAAAACTATTCTTACTCTTCCAATTGGAATAATTGTACAAGCCGTTCAAGTGTGAATTTATTGCGAAGTTTACACGCTGAATTCTGGTTTGCGAACATTCCCTTTACCCAAATAGCTTGTTTGGCAGGTAGGGTTTTTATCCATTCCACTTTGACCAGATATTCGCTCAACTCAGGGTTATCAGCATTCTCGCCTATTTTTGGAGTTAGCAATGGGGCTTGCAGGATGGAGATTTCTTTATCATCAATATTTACTTTAAAATCTTTTACCGGTGTGGCGATATCCTGGACAATGCCAACGCCAACATATCCCACTTTTGGGATGCACACAAATACTCTGGCTCCAATGGTTAACAAGGAAAGAGTGTTGCTATACCATTTTCCCTGTCCAGCAGAAATAAACCCATAGTTGATGGCATCTTCCCAAAGACGGTGCTGCCCTTCGCCAAACGAGACATAGTAATCGCGCCCATTCCAGGGTTCTTTGGTGCCTTTTCCAACGCGATTGGCTTTCTCGGACTGCGCCTCTGCCTGAAGCGGGTCAATAAACCAGGCCCGAGTAAGATACTCATTATTATCTTGTTTGAAATAGCGAAAAAAAGCAACATTGATAGGGACATTATAATTTTCTGATAGATAGCCAAGGATACGTTCAGTACTGTTATCCAATTCGGCCGCAACGATGATTAAACGGTGTTCTTCATTCAGGCTTTCAGGTGGAGCGGCATCAAAACGCTCAAAAAACGCCTGCTCAAAACGATTTTTTGAATATTCGATATAAATCTGGGTAATGTCTTCGTAGGTTAGTGACTGTACCCAGGATGCATAATCCAGGATTTGGGCAACCACTTCACGCGGAGTCTGGTTCCGCTTGAGTTCGATCACCACCAGATGACCATCTTGGTCAATGGCAAGCAAGTCGATGAATTTACCGTAAGCGGTGGGAATCTGGCGTCCGATGAGCATCAGGCCTTTATCAATAATGGTTACATCTTCAGCCAGAATGGATTCCAGTTTCTTTTCCGTTTCCATTGCTGAAAATGTTACCTTTTTTAAGCCATTATTGATGCGCCACATTTCTGTTTTAATTGGCATCTTTGCATATCCTATCGAAAGTGAACAACTTATACATCTAGTAGTGTGTCAAGCATCGATTGATGGGTAAAGGCGTTTGAGTTTGATACGCGCATCATCGGTAGTGAACTGCCAATTAACAGTGGCTTGCTTGTCATTTCGTTGAGAAGCCCACGTCTGAGTTTCGTGGGTCAGAAGTGCCTTACTGGGTATGCAGCGGTTGAGACATTGTCGGTTCAGTACACTCAACTCGATCTCGGCCATATTAAGCCAGCTTCCATGCTTGGGTGTTGAATGAAACTCGAGCCGGTCGAGAATGCGCTTGGCTTCTACTGGTGCAAAGACTTCATAGAGACAAGCGGGCGAATGTGTGTTGAGTTGGTCTTGGACAACCACGATCTTTTCAGCCTGCGGGAAGTGAATATCAACCAAGTCGCGCATGCAGTCAGCCCAATCGGCTTTGGTGCGACGTTCAGTAACTTTCACAAAACGCCAGTTTTGGAGCGGCGCAAAGAACATAAACAAGTTGGCAACGCCTTCGCGCCGATATTCGTGGTCGTATCGTTCTGGTTTTCCAGCTTCCATCGGCAAGGCTTGGCGTGTTTCGCTTACCAGTTGCTCTGGACTTTCATCGAAGCAGACCAAAGGACGTTTCGGATCGGCAAAACGCTTGTAGACATCCAAAACATCCTCCATATGATAAACAAATTCGGCATTTGCCGCCGGGATGCACCATTCCTCTTTACGCCAGGGTTTCAATTCATTATCGTCCAAGAGCTGGCGGATGGTTTCATGCGAAATAGCCTCAACGATTTTCAATTGCACCACTCGATCGGCCAAAAGTCGCAGGCTCCAACGAGCATATCCTTCCGGAGGCAAACTACAAACCAGGGTAATTACTTGCGCTTCTTGTTCGCCATCCAATTTGCGGTTGTATTGGCGCTTCGAGCGTCGCGGCTTCAATGAGGCTTCGTAGCCTTCAAAAACAAACCGCTTTCGAATCCGTTCGACTGTAGGAATGCTAACATCTAGCGCCTTGCAAATTTCAGCATCTTGCCAACCTTGGTTGGCTTTCAAGAGAATCCTGGCATGAGTCAACTTTCGTGCTTTTTCCGTTCCAGAGCTAACCAGTTTCGCCAGTGTCTCTTGTTCATCAACTGTTAGGGTCACTACGTATTTCTTGGCCATTTCTACCCTTTTTCAGGGTAGCATACCGCTTTTCGTTTCACCCATCACTTCATGCTTGACACACTACTAGCTTCGCACCGCTGATTTCGAGCGAACAAAGAAGGGAGTTGGCAATCAAGATCAATCTGCCGCGTTGCTCACCGGTGGTTTCAACGGGAGCGTAAAGGATGGTTGTCTGGCTAAAGGATGAGACAAGGTAAACCGGTTTTTGTTCATCAAAGGAATAGGAATACAAATCTGGCTTTGCAAAAGCTTTTCGGAGCATCTTTTCTTCTTCTGGCAAAGGTTCTGTACCAGGAATCGGCAGAGCCTGGGTAAGAACCAATCTTGTCATGCGGCTCAGCAATTTTTCTCTGACAGAGGTTAGGGCGATTTCTTGACCAATTAAAAATGGAGAGACCACTACTAACAGAAAAACCATTAACATGAAAAATTCATTTATTACATTTATTCCGAGTGGTCGAATTTGCTCCGCGTTTTCATTTGATGATGTTAGTGGAATTGATAATAGCACCAGCACGGCTCCGGCATAGCAAGCAATGATAGAAGCGCGGTACACCCAACTTTTATGGCGGAAATGGGATATTCCCAGCCATGCACCGGCCATCCAGGTCAGACCGCCCAGGCTAGCAAGTGTGTAGTTGTTTTGGAAGGCGTGAATATCGTAGTGTCCCTGTATTGCCGCAAAAATGAACAAAAACAGACCCGGACCGAAAATATAGATAAGAAAGTAGCGCAACAAAAATTTAAACAACTTTACAGTTGTCTGCGCAATGAAGATGAAAGTCACCGGGATCAGGCTCAAAAAATCTATGGCCGAGAAACCATATTGACTTAGCATTAATGAGCCATACCCGCCTGCAAACCAGGACATATAACCGCTATAGAGCATGTAGCTAGTTGAATAGGCAATAAACGTGATAATGAAAATTTGTCCGGCTGGGTCTGACCATAGGCTTTTGAAAAATCCGGCCATAGCAAGAAACACATACGTGTTAAACAAGTCTATAAACATTTTTACTCACACTGCTCCTGATTTATCTGTGTTTTTATTTCCCACTCCTGCCCGATTATCGATAAAAACATCTCGACCAGCCACTCGTACTTGGATTGCTTCGTCAACAGATGTGGTTTCCGCGCATCGCACATCAACGTGGTCATGAGAATGAAAAAGCCTTGCCTTTACGCAGACACCATACACCCTAGTGTCAGAATCTGTGATTGCTGTGAATACACCTTTATTAGTGTATAGGAAATGGTGCCTCCCCGTCAAATGACATACATCCTTTTTTTCGCATCAAGAAGATCCAAATAGCACCGCCCAAGAACATTTTCTCATCCTGCGCCAACCTTTTCATCTTCCAAACCAAAGATGCGGCCGACCGCGATATGGTCCTGCCGCATCTAGGAAAATCCGAGAAAGGGATGGTGAACACCGAGTACAACCGCTACCTGGCACGCATTCCAAAAACCTATGCCATGCGCAGCACCTTGTCACCAAGCTGGACTCTATTATAGCTCGGATGTCTTCAACCTAGAGCTGGTGCTAATCCTGTGGCCTATATTTAATTTGCGGAGCCTTCCGATAGGATGCTGTGAGGCCTGAGGGGGCGAGGTAGGTATAAATATGTCTTAACATAGAGCATTATCAAAGGTTTTAGATCGGAGATTGGCCACTCTAATTGCCATACCATTTTCTGTCCCGCTAAATTCATCTCACGTTGTCCTGTGTCCAAAGAGTATAATGTCAACAGCTATTCAACTGGTTATGTAAAATTCTTTTTAGGGTGAGAAAATGACAAAAAAGACTGATAAATCAACCGATGTAATACAGTCCGCGGATGAAAATCAAAAATTTCCATTGCGGGGATTTTATTTCGTCATTGTTTCACTGTTAACCATCCTAAGCCCAATAAATTTTTCTATTCAGAATGACGATATCAAGAATTTATCTCTATCAAAGTTTTCTGCCGCGATTCAGGTGAATTCAATCACATTAACCTTGTTATTCTTACTTTGGCTCCCTATGCTAATTCCTTGGATTATGCGTTTATCACCAAGAATACAGGAATTCCTATCTGGGCTAAGAGAAGGTGGCATCGAAGAAATAGAAGCAGGTATTCTTCGGATTAAGCTTAGCGCAGGTGTCGAAAAGGCCGCTGACTTTTACGAAAGCAAAGTTCTTAAATCTAATGAATTAGCCACCCCATTACCTCAAGATATTCAGGCACTTGAAAAATCGTACAAAGACACTGTCGCACTTTTAGATATGGCTAAGGGATTATCATCAGCAGATGCAATGAGCAGAATTGATGAATTATGTTTGTATTATGACCGTGTTCGAGAAACAATGCCTTCAGGTCATAAACGGTCTCAGGTTATGAAAAGCATCGAAGCGACAATCTGGTCCTTATTGCCAAATGTAGAAAATTTTCCAGTTCGGCAAAGATTGAATAGTACCAAAGGCGGGGAACGCCTATCTGCTTATAAATATTTGGAATTACAGCCAAACATGGAGTGCCTGGACCTCTTACTTGCGAGAGCAATAGGTGTTTTAGAAGTACCGTTTTCACAATATGCAGCCCTACTTGCGCTTCGACGGACGGTTATAAAATTGGAAATAGATAGAAATTCCATGAAATTTATTTCAGAGAATCTTAAATGGAATTCAAAATTAGAATTTTTAGGTGATGATCGACGTGCTCTTATGAAAACTATAGTCACACTTTTAGAGCAAAAAGCTGCCTAATGCTTATGCGGTGAGAAACAATCCCCATTTCTGGTTCGTATTTGAATAATTACTATTCTGATGCCTTCATAAATCGGTTTTTATCGAGGGGAAATTTATCCCAGTATCCTTGAAATCACCAGCTCTTACTAAAAAATACAACTGTAGTTAGCCACAATCAACAGGAAAATTGGATTTCATTTTATGCATAGAACTAAAATTACACTTGGCCAACTAGAAAATTTCCTCTTCGCTGCTGCAGACTTGCTCTATGGCAAGATGGACGCATCCGAATACAAGGAATACATCTTCGGTCTGTTGTTTCTAAAACGTCTCTCAGATGTATTTGATGAAAAGAGGAGAGAGCTGGCTCAGCAATACAAGCATTTATTGCCCGAGAAGCGGGCCGAGGTTCTCGAACGCAGATCTACTTACGGTGATACTTTCTTCGTTCCTCCTTGCGCGCGCTGGAATGACAAATGGATTGACGATGATGGTAAAGAACGGCCCGCGCTTAAAGATACGCAAAACGACATCGGGCAAATGCTCAATATAGCAATTGCTGCAATCGAGGATGACAATGAAGTGCTGCATGGTGTGCTCAAAGGCAATATTAATTTCAATGAACAGGTGGCTGGCAAGCCCAAAATAAAGAATCAAGATCTTAAAGACTTGCTTGATCACTTCAATCGCAGTGTTGATAAACAAGGCATACCGCTGGTTAACGATGTCTTCGAATTTCCAGATCTTCTTGGTGCGGCCTACGAATACCTGATTAAATACTTTGCCGACAGCGCAGGTAAAAAAGGCGGGCAGTTTTACACGCCACCGTGGGTCGTTCGCCTTATGGTCCGACTCATTCAACCTCAACAGAAGATGAGCATCTATGACCCGACTGTCGGTTCAGGCGGAATGCTTATCCAGTGCAGCCAGTATGTGGCTGAACAGGGAGATGATGGCACTGACCTCGATTTTTACGGTCAAGACAACGATCCTGGCGTTGTCTCGATTGCAAAGATGAACCTAATTTTGCACAACCTGCAGTCAGCCCATATCGAGTTTGGTAACACGGTTGAGGATCCTCAGAATGTTCGCGATGGCCAGATCATACAGTTCGACCGAGTAATAGCTAACCCTCCTTTCGCACAAAATTGGAATAAGACACGCTGCCAGCGAACGGAACGCTTCCTTTACGGAGATGCGCCGCAAACCGGCAAGAAGGCCGATCTCATGTTCCTTCAACATATGTTAGCCAGTCTCAAGCAGACGGGGCGTGGAGCGGTAGTTATGCCGCATGGAGTGTTGTTCAGAGGACATAAGGAACGGGAAATTCGTAAAAAACTGCTTCAAGGCCACGTTATCGAGGCCATCATTGGCCTGCCTCCAAAACTCTTTTACGGTACTGGCATCGAAGCGGTCATCATTATCCTGAATAAATCTATTCCTGACCGTGAGCGCGATCATGTTTTTATCATCAACGCCTCCCGTGAATACGCCGAGGGGAAGAAGCAAAACAGTTTGCGTCCCGAGGATATTGAAAAGATAGTTCATGTTTTTCAAAACCGCATTGATGAAGTTAATTACTCCAAACGGGTGCCCATTTCCGTTATTGAGAACGATCATGATTGGAATCTTAATCTCCGTCTTTACGTAAACAATACACCGCTGCCTGAGCCAGAAGATGTGCGCTGTCACTTGCTGGGTGGCGTACCACTCGCGGAAGTACAGGCACCGGCTCATTTAGCGCAATTTACCAAGTTTGGTATTGATCCGATGTGTGTATTGAATAAATGGGATGAGACACGTTTGCGTTTTCATGATGAAATCCTATCCACTGCTGACGTGCGTCGGATTGTCGAGACCCAGCCGAGTATGACCCTCACACGCAATAAGCTCAAAGAAGCACTTGCTGCATGGTGGGCAACTGCCCGCGATGATTTTGCTACCCTCGCACCGGACAAGGCTCGTGTCATGCGGGAAACGCCTGGCGCGGGTGCCTATCTAATGATAAAGGATGCCCGGTTACCAACAGTACGTGCCGCATTGCTAGAGCAGCTTGTTTCCCAAATGGAGCCGTTTAAGGTTTTAAATCCACACCAAGTGCGAGGCGTGTTCGTGAATTGGTGGGACGGCTTAGACGTGAAAAGCATCAAGTATGATCTCAAAACGATCACATCTCTCGGATGGTCACCTACGCTCATCCCCGAGACAATGGTAATTGATCGTTTCTTTGCTGCTGAACGTGAGGCTCTAACAGCATTAGAGCAGCAGATTGCTGTTGATGAGGCTTTCATCACCGAAGCTGTTGAGAATGCACAAGCCATGCTTGAGTACGAGCCCGATGAAGACGAGAAAGTCACACCAGCAACGATTCGCGCTTTGCTAGTCGATGCCATCGGGGATGCTGAAACCGAAGAGAATCGCACACTACGGGAGACGGCCAATATACTCAAGCAAGCAGAAGCGACCTTGAAAGTACATAAAGCCGAACACCATAGGTTGGCCGAAGAGTTGATCTTGAAGGTCGAACTCAAACTTTACGGACCAGAAGATCATGTTGATGAAACTCAGGCATTACTCGTTCAAGCCGAGAAAGAACTGATCTCTGCGGGTGGCCCCCTACCAGATGAACCAGCACTCCGTGCTAAAGGCGTTTCCAAGCCTACAATCAAAGAAAAGGAAACATTAAAAAAACGCAAGGCTCTTGCCGGGGATGTGACCATCCTCAAGGCAAGAATTGCCAACATTTACAACCTGATGACACAGTTGGGTGGGCAAATCACTGACGATGAAGCTCGTGAGCTAATTCTCCAAAAACACTATGATCTAGTTACGGGGCATCTGCAACGTTACGTGCAGGTTGAGGAGCAGGCGCTTTTCGGAATCTTTGAGAATCTCTTCGCTAAATATGCAACGAGCATGAGTGTCCTTGATGATGAGCGAAGCGATTCGCTACGCGCTTTGAATGACTTCATGAACAAGCTTGGTTACAAATGAAAATAGCAGATTGGGCCATATACAATTTGGCTAGCCTTATCGTCGAGATCGAAAGTGGTTCGCGCCCCAAAGGCGGAGCCAGCGAAGATTCGGGCGAGATTCCGAGTCTTGGCGGCGAAAATATACGTATTGACACTAGACTCGATACATCGTTTGTGCGTTTTGTCCCACGCCAATTTTTCGAGAAAATGAGCAAGGGCATTTTATATGCCAATGATGTGCTAATCAACAAGGATGGCGCTAATACCGGGAAGGTAGGATTTTACCGGAATGAGTTCCCAGAAGCTTGCATTAATGAACATGTTTTTCGTCTGCGAGGTAGAGATGGCGAACTTGACCAAGGGTTTCTCTTCTATTTCTTGGCATCTCAAAATGGTCAACAACATATTCGGACGCAAATATCTGGATCAGCACAACCAGGACTCAAGGCGAATTTTATAGACCGATTCCCAATAATGTTGCCATCGCGGTTTGACTTACAGTTAGAAGTTGTCAAAGTTCTGTCTTCAATAGACCGCGTAATTGAGCAAACAGAGCGGCTGTTGGTAAAACAGCAACGGGTTAAAATAGGACTGATAAACGACCTTCTCACTCGTGGCCTTGATACTCAAGGTCGCCTTCGCAACCCTAATCTAAAAAGCTTCAAAACATCACCGTTTGGGTTGATTCCCAATGAGTGGGCTGTAGTTACGCTGGAATCCTTAGTGCCAGCGAAGAATCCTATTTGTTACGGAATTGTTCAGGTTGGTTCCCACACGCCAGGTGGTGTACCAACGATTGCGATTCATGATTTGGCAAATATCGGAAATGCCGCACTACACCAAACTAATCCAATAAGAGAAAATCGCTTTTCTCGAAGTCGTTGTATCGGCGGTGACTTACTTCTCTCAATCAAAGCAACCACTGGTGTAGTAGGAATTGTGCCACAAGGATTCAAAGGTAATATCAGTCGCGATGTGGCGCGAATTCGACTTCGTTCCACTGAAGTGCCTGCTTATTTCAAATACCAGTTGCAAAGCACCTGGGGACAAAGACTCCTCGAAGTTATCACTGTCGGGACTACGCGACGTGAAATATCCATCGCCCCCTTGAGAAAGTTGCTTGTTGTAAGGCCACAACCCGATGAGCAGAAAATGATTGCCGAGAAAGTCGAAAGTGCTGAAG
>JAKLPV010000189.1 GCA_022013685.1 Anaerolineae bacterium | reverse complement strand
TTCTTGATCGACCGTGAGATTACCAAAGAAGGCGTTGCTGTTTCACAGATCGTCTCCAACAACTTCCAGGGCGCAACCATCCTGGCTGAGTACTTTGCCCAGCTAATGGGTGAAGAAGGTGCATACATCGAACTGACCGGCAAAGACACTGACACCAACGCTCACGTTCGTTCGGATGGATATCATGATGTATTGGATAAATTGCCTGGCATGACGATGGTAGCCCAGCAGACCGCCAACTGGAGCCAGACTGAAGGCTACAGCGTGATGGAAAGCTTGCTCCAGGCTCATCCCGAAGTAAAGGGTGTGATCTGCGGCAATGACACGATGGCATTGGGCGCACAGGCCGCTTTACTAGCCGCTGGTCGTACTGACGTGTTTGTGGTTGGTTTCGACGGTTCGGATGATGTCAATGAATCGATGCTGAAGGGCGAAATCGATGCAGGTGCTTTACAGCCTGTAGCTGAACTTGCCACCCAGGCCGTACTCCAGGCCGACGCCTTTATCAAGACTGGCAGTACCGGCAAGCCCGAAAAACAATCTATCGATATGGTTCTCTTGACCCCCGAAAACGCCTGCCAGTATACGGGTTTTGCCCCCAATGGCAAAACCGATCCCTGTAAACCTGCTGCTCCTGCCGCAGAAGCTGGCAAGAAGTTGATCTGCATCATCGTGCCGCCCGTTGAGAATCCATTCTTTGGTACACAGCAGGAAATCGCCGCTAAGAAGGCTGAAGAACTTGGTTATGAGGCACTCAAGCTTGTTCATGATGACGATGCCAACAAGCAGATGGAACTGATCGAAACCTGTATCGGCAAAGGTGCAGCTGCCATCATTCTCGACAATGCTGGCGCAGATGCGACCGTTGCCGCGGTGCAAAAAGCCAAGGATGCTGGTATCCCCACCTTCTTGATCGACCGTGAGATTACCAAAGAAGGCGTTGCCGTTGCCCAGATCGTCTCCAATAACTACCAGGGCGCAACCATCCTGGCCGAGTACTTTGCCCAGTTGTTAGGTGAAAAAGGCGAATACATCGAGTTGACCGGTAAAGACACCGACACCAACGCCCATGTTCGCTCACAGGGTTATCACGATGTGCTCGATCAAATCCCCGGCATGACGATGGTAGCCCAGCAGACCGCCAATTGGAGCCAAACTGAAGGCTACAGCGTGATGGAAAGCCTGCTCCAGGCTCACCCCGAAGTAAAGGGTGTGATCTGCGGCAACGATACAATGGCATTGGGCGCACAGGCGGCTTTGATCGCTGCTGGTCGCAGCGATGTGGTTGTGGTCGGGTTCGATGGTTCTGACGATGTCAATGCTTCCATTATGAAGGGTGAAATCGATGCGGGCGCTTTGCAACCTGTGGCTGAACTTGCCACCCAGGCCGTACTCCAGGCCGACGCCTTTATCAAGACTGGCAGCACCGGAAAGCCTGAGAAGCAGACCATTGATATGGTTCTCTTAACCCCCGAAAATGCCTGTCAGTACACGGGTTTTGCCCCCAACGGAGCAACAAGTTGCCCTTAGGCTTGTCGCTTCTGACTACTATTGACTCTGTTACGATAACAGTTTCATAACAGGGGAGGTGGCGGACGGTTTTACAACCGTCCGTCCACCTCCAAACGACACCCGCCACATGGAACAGGTTCGCTGCCAGAGCCATGTGATGCAAGGTGCCCAGTTATTATAAGCCTTTCAGATGTTTAGACAAACAAGTGGATTATGAAAATTGTCGTGGTTGGCAGTCTCAATATGGATCTGGTTGTGCGCTTGCCGCAAATCCCGCGCCCAGGTGAAACCCTTTTGGGGGGTGTCTTCAAAACATTTCCTGGTGGAAAAGGCGCAAATCAGGCTGTTGCGGCTGCGCGCCTTGGGGCAGAAGTGGCCCTGATTGGCTGCGTAGGGGATGATTCTTTTGGGCAGTCTCTGCGCGCAACCCTTGCCTGCGAGAATATTGACACTAACCACGTTTTAGTTCGACCGGGTGGAGCGACCGGTGTGGCGCTTATCCAGGTGGATGCAAAAGGGCAGAATAGCATCGCCGTGGCTTCCGGTGCAAATTTTAGCCTGACCAGCGGTGATGTTGAGAAGGCCATGCAGGCAATCGGTGATTTTGATGTCTTGGTAATGCCGCTCGAAACCCCGCTTGAGACCATCTATACAGCAGCTCAAATTGCATCTCAAAAAAGGATAAGAGTGCTTTTGAACCCGGCTCCAGCCCAGGTTTTGGAAACGAATTTGCTTGAACTTGTCGATGTTTTATTACCCAATGAACATGAAGTCGCACTGATGACCGATATTCCGTTGCAATCTGCCACAGATACCCGCCGTGCGGCTGAGAAATTGCTGTTGATGGGAGCCAAAAATCTGCTTGTTACGCTGGGCAACCAGGGTGCCCGACTCTTTGATGGAAAAACCCACCAGGAAACATTTATCCCAGCCTATCCTGTGCAGGCTGTTGATACCACTGCTGCCGGTGATTGCTTTGTTGGGGCACTCGCCGTGGGACTAAGTGAAGGAAAGACCTTGCTGGCTGCCGCCGAATTTGCCAGCGCTGCTGCAGCCCTTTCTGTTACCCGCGCTGGGGCACAACCTTCGCTTCCCGATCGAAACCAGGTTAGGCAGTTTATCAGCGAAAGGAACAAGACTCCATGAAAAAAATTGGAATTATCAACGGGCCGATTTCTGCAGTGATTGCCTACCTTGAACACTCCGACATGCTGACCGTAGCTGACGCTGGTCTGCCGATCCCCGCCACCACTCAGCGCATCGACTTGGCACTTAAACCCGGCGTCCCCGGGTTTTTGGAAACCCTGGAAGTTGTTTTAACCGAAATGTTTGTGGAAAAAGCTTATGTTTCCGAGGATATTTTGACAAAAAGCCCGCATATCTATGCCGGAATTCAAAAATTATTGGGCGATGTGCCTATCGAAACCCTGTCCCATACGGATTTCAAAAAACTGACCGGTTCAACCAAAGCCATCATCCGCACCGCGGAATTTACGCCCTTTGCCAATGTCATCCTGGTGGCTGGCGCCTGGGGCTTCAAACTATAAAATCGCAAGCATCAAATTAAGGAGAGAACCATGAAAACCACCCTGGGCGTTATTTTCGGCAACCGCGACTTTTTCCCCGATCACCTGGTCAGCGAAGCCCGCAAGGATATCCTGGCCCTGTTCCAGGAAATGAACATCGACTGCGTTATGCTCCGCGAAGATGAGACCAAACTCGGTTCCGTGGAAACCTATTCCCACTCCAAGGCCTGCGCCGAGTTGTTCAAGGCCAACCGCGAGCGGATTGATGGCGTACTGGTCGTTCTGCCCAATTTTGGCGATGAAAAAGGCGTGGCTGATACTATCAAGCTCTCGGGCCTGAATGTTCCCATTTTGGTGCAAGCTTATCCCGATGACTTGGGCGCCTTTAACGTCGAGCGCCGCCGCGATGCCTTCTGCGGAAAAATCTCGGTCTGCAACAACCTGCGCCAGTATGGCTACGCCTTTAGCCTGACCAGCCTGCATACCAGCCGCCCCACCTCCGCCTCTTTCAAAAGCGACCTGCTGAAATTTGTCAGCGTTTGCCGGGTGGTGAAGGGGCTGCGCTCGGCCCGCTTGGGGGCTATCGGCGCGCGCCCGGGTTCCTTCCAGACGGTTCGTTACAGCGAGAAAATCCTGCAAGCCAGCGGCATCACGGTTGCAACTGTTGACTTGTCCGAAATCCTGGGCGACGCCGCCCGCCTGGCCGACGATGCGCCGCGTGTCAAAGTCAAGTTGGAAACCATCCAGGCCTACGCCAAACACGAAACCGTCCCTTCACCGGCCCTGGTGCGCATGGCAAAACTGGGGCTGGTCATCGACGACTGGATGCAGGCAAACGACCTGCAGGCGACCGCCCTGCAATGCTGGACCTCCATCCAAAAGAACTACGGTATCAACGCCTGCACGCTGATGAGCATGATGAGCAACCAACTGCTGCCCTCGGCCTGCGAGGTGGACATCACCGGCGTTGTCTCGATGTATGCGCTGCAACTGGCCTCCGCCTCCCCCGCCGCGCTGGTGGATTGGAACAACAACTACGCTGATGACCCTGACCGCTGTGTCTTTTTCCATTGCGGGAACTGGGCCAAGTCTTTTATCCCAGATCTCGAAATTAAGACCGCCCCGATTCTTGGCACTACCCTGGGCGAGGAAAATACCTTTGGGGCCATGTCTGGGCGCGCTGCCGCCGGACAGATGACGTATGCCCGCGTCAGCACCGACGATACCAGTGGCATTATCCGCGCCTATACTGGCGAAGGCGAAATCACCAACGATCCGCTGGACACCTTTGGACACCGCGCCGTGGTCTATACCCCTGAACTACAAAAACTGCTGGCCTACCTGTGCAAGAACGGCTTCGAACATCATGTTGCCATGACGATGGGAAATGTTTCAGACGCCCTCAACGAAGCCTTTAGCAACTACATGGGTTGGGAAAATTACAAACATTCGTAGCCTGGGCTGAACCACGGGCGGTAATGATTTGAGAAGGCAGGACTCCTGAGAAAATCTGTTCTTCAGGAGTCCTGCTTTTTTAAGCGTGGTGATGTTTTTTCAGCGCTGTATAATGCACTGGACAGGAAGAAATTAAAAAGGGAATACAGATGCTGGCACAAGTTGAAAAATGGGACTTTTTTGAATATTCACTTCCGTACCAGGGTTCTGATAACCCTTTCCTGGATGTTACCCTGGAAGCCACTTTTGTCCATTCAAACAGCCAGGTACGGGTGAGCGGATTCTATGACGGTGGCGGTGTCTTTAAAGTACGCTTTATGCCCAGCCAGGAAGGTGTTTGGCAGTTTGTAACGTGTAGCAACATCCCGGTTTTGGATGGGCAGCAGGGTGAGTTCCTGTGTGTCGCGCCATCGGCGAATAATCATGGCCCAGTGCGCGTATTCAATACCATCAACTTTGCCTACGAAGATGGCATGCCCTATCTCCCGGTGGGAACCACCTGCTATGTCTGGAACCTTCAGGGCGATGAACTTGAGGAACAAACCCTGGAAACGCTTCGCCGTTCACCGTTCAACAAGATTCGCATGTGCGTTTTTCCGAAGCGTTACCTGTTCAATCGCAATGAGCCGCCATGCTATCCATTTCCCGGTGAAGTGACCCAGATATGGGATGCGAATGTAGAACGCGCCTACCGTTCGAGCGAACCCCCACAATATTGGGATTTCAGCCAGTTCAACCCGCAATATTTCCAGCGCCTCGAAAAACGGATTTTGGATTTGCGAACGCTTGGCATTGAAGCCGACCTGATTATTTTCCATCCCTATGATTCTGGCGCTTGGGGCTTTGATCGGATGCCGGTTGAAGTCAATCAGCGTTTATTGCGCTATCTTGTTGCCCGGCTTTCCGCGTTTCGCAACCTGTGGTGGTCATTTGCCAATGAATATGATCTGTTCATTGGCCGAACAATCGAAGATTGGTATCAGTACATGCAATTAGTCCAGCAGATCGATCCCTACAATCACTTGCGCTCGATTCACAACTGTGGCGCGTTTTATGATCACAACAAACCCTGGGTCACTCATTGCAGCATCCAGAGCCAGGCAGTTGGTCGAGTTCCCAGTTGGCTGGAAAAGTATCATAAGCCGGTTGTAATCGACGAGTGCGGGTATGAAGGCAACATCTCCATGGTGTGGGGCGACTTGTCCCCGGAAGAGATGGTGATGCGCTTCTGGTTGGGATTTACCCAGGGCGGGTATGTTGGACATGGTGAAACCTATCTCAGCCCCGATGAAGTGTTGTGGTGGTCAAAGGGCGGTCAATTGAAAGGTGAGAGTGTCCCCCGCATCGCATTCCTGCGCTCGATCTTTGAGCACGCGCCGATGCTTACACCTTTTAAGAAACTGGACATGGAATACCTTGACCTGCTGAACCCGGAAGTTTCGGGCAACCTGTTTGGGGCTCCTGCTGGCGGTGATAAGATTATTGCTGAAGGTGGCTGGAATCATGAAGTTGGCGGATACAACCTGGAACACGGCTACTATTTGTTTTATTTTGGGATGCGCCAACCCGCCTTGCGCAACTTTAATTTACCGGATGGCAAGTATCGGATCGATCTAATCGATACCTGGAACATGACCCTCGAGACAGTGGCGGAAAACGCCATGGGACAAACGTCTATTGAACTGCCAACCAGGAAATTTATGGCCATTCGAATTCATAGAAATTTTGATTCTTAATGGTGTCGCAGGACGGTTGATATTGGTGATTACAGCGAAACCAATCTATTCTAGCTTTAACCATCGAGGCTGTGAACAGGATTGCAGATTTTGTTGTGAAATTACTTGATATGATGTAAAATGCAGTAGACAGAATGAATGTTTATTGCTGTTCTTTGACAAAATCAACTGCATTCCAGATAATCCTGTCCCCCCGAATTTACTTGGAGTAGTCCCCCACCCCCGTCGGGGCCGGATCGAAGTAAATCCGGCAGGACAGAACTCCCGAGAGAACTCAATTCTCTCGGGAGTTCTGCTTTTTTATGTAGGTTTTGTAAGATTTTTTGTTGATTTTGAGCCCAAAAGGCGCCCATCGATGGGTGCCTTTTTTGATTTTATTTCTGTAATCGTCTTGATTTTTGCTCAAAAACAGATTGCGGTCTTGATGATGAAATACTTTCTGGTAGCCCGCGATCCTACAGGGGATAGAATCAGAGTGTAATATCTTTAAGATTGATATCTTGATTTATAAACGTAGTTCGAACATCTTCGTGTAACAGACAAATCCATGCAACGTATATGCTCATTAGGCACAAACAAAATCTGTTCAGGATAACTGGAACGTGCCTTTTGTTGTAGTCTAAACTGCAAAGGATAGTGCTAAAACTCTCAGCCCTGATTGCCCTGGACGCTTTTGCGGATGGATTGATTGTTCAGAGTATGTTTGCGTTGTGGTTTCACCTGCGTTTCAGAATCGATGCGAGTGTGGTTGGCAGCACCTTTTCGGGGCCAACATCCTGTCCGGAATTTCAGCACTGCTGGCGGTCAAGATTGCCCAAAAGATTGTCCTGATCAATACAATTGTTTTCACCCACATTCCATCGAACTTCCCGCTGATGCTGGTTCCGCTGATGCCCAACCTGCCGCTGGCAATCACGCTGTTCTTGTTACGTCACGGCGATTGGTTCCTGGCTGGCAATACTACCTTGCAAATAAATCCTGCCTGGCCCCAAATTCTGGCGCAAATAGGTCAAACAATGGGTGCTTGCCTTTTTCTATTTCTTACCTTGTTCCAATAATACTATCTTATAATGACCCAAATTCTCTGAATAAGAAAGAAAAGGTGTCTTATGCCAAACTCCCCGTTTTCGAAAACTCCCCCGCTTGCTCCTGGTTTGCCCTTTGTTGGTTCTATTTTGGCCTTGTCCAATGATGCCCAAGACTTTTTTTACACCCAATATCGCGAACTCGGCCCAGTGTTTCGTGTGAAGGCCCTAGGCAACGAGTTCAAGGTACTGGCTGGCCCGGAAATCAATATGATGATGGGTACACAATCCGATGCTTTTAGCGCCTGGGATACCTGGGAACCGGTGGTGCGCGATTTTGGCGGCCAAAAAACCATCACCATGTTGGATGGCCCGGAGCATGCCCGAATGCGCCGCTTGATGCGCAAGAGTTTCTCACGCGAAGCGCTGGTATCGAATGTGCCCCAGGTGGTTGGCTTGATTACAGAGTTTATCCGGCAGCAGGAATTGGGGAAGCATATCCCGGCTTCTCGTTTTATGCAGCACATCACGGCCAATATCCTAGGGGTATTGAGCAATGAACGCGTGCCAAGCGAATATTTTGATGACATCGTGACCTGGTGGACAACCCTTTTGGAAGTGCATATTTCCCATCTCAAGCCGGCCAGTGTGTTACAGACCCCCAAGTACCAACATGCGCGCCAACGCGCCAAAGAGTTTGCCAGCCTGGTCTTTGAAGAGCGCAAACAAAACCGCCCTGCTGAAGATGAAGACAACTTGCTGGACAACCTGGCCGACGCCAGCAGCCAGGACCCAGACTTTTTGAGCCACGAGGAGGCGCTGTTCCTGACCCTGGCTGGGTATTTTGCCGGGCTGGATACGGTTGCGAACGTTTCATCGTTTATGCTGTATGAATTACTGCAGCATCCCGATATTCTGGCGGATGCCCGCGCAGAAGCGGATCGGGTCTTCGCGGATGGGGTTCCCACAGCAGAATCGTTTCGTACTATGCACACCCTGCATGTGGTAGCCCAGGAAACTTTGCGCCTTTACCCGATTGCCGGTGTGCTGCTACGCAAGGCAGCACGCGACCTGGAATATGGCGGGTATGTGATCAAGAAGGATGAACACTTTATGATCGCCAATGCCGCTCCGCACTTTTTGTCAATAGTCGCCTGAAATTTACAAAGACCCGTACAAATTTGACATTGAACGTTACAAAGAACCGCGTAGCGAACATAAGAAACGGGGCGCCTTTGCCCCCTTCGGCGCGGGGCCGCATACCTGCCTTGGAGCAGGACTTGCCGAAGTGCAGATTATGCTGGTGGTGGCAACCATGCTGCGTTATACCGAATTTGTGATGGACCCTGTCAATTACAAACTCAAAAAAGCTTACACCCCCTCCATGACGCCAAAAGGGTTTGGAATTAAGTTCACTGCCTGGCGGCCTTGATTTCAGCGCTCGACTAGACCCGGAGTGTTGCGAACAACACTCCGGGATAGCTCTTACAACATCCCCGCAGTTCGCTCGAAATCTTCCTAATTCGGTTGGGCGTAAAGGGCGGTTATATCCAGACGACTATGCCCCAGAAAAACTGCTACTGTCACCAAGCCCACCTGCGATTACAAACAAGTCGTGTGGCCACTATGAAAAGGAACGTCACCAGTTGATTTATCGCGAAAAGCAAGCCCCCGCGCTCAAAAAACACGGGGGCTGAAATACCGAGGGAATTCAAATCATCGAATTGCGCGAGAGAGTTCATCAAGCCTGGCGAGTTCTTCAGCCGAAAGCCTGAAGTGCATGGCGCCAGCGCTCTCCTCGGCCTGGCGAACTTTGGTGGCGCCCGGGATGGTGACGATGGTCTCGCCGTGGAAGCTCACCACCCAGTTCAGGGCCACCTGAGCAGCCGTGGCGTTATATTTTATCCCGATCGCTTCTAATTCAGCCACCAGGCTGCGGCTTTTCTCGATCCCTTGTTTCAACCGGGTGCGGTAGAAGGATGATTTCTTTTCCAACAGTTCCGGGTTTTTATGATATTTGCCCGTTAGCAGCCCGGACTCAAGCGAGGTGTAGGCGATAATCGTCACACCCAGTTCCTTGGCGGTCGCCAGGATGCCATTCCGTTCGATGGCGCGATCGAGCAGGCTGTACTTTACCTGGTTGACGGCCAGCGGCAGCCCCCGTTTTTGGAGCGTCTCATGGGCCTGCCGCATTTGTTTGGCGCTAAAGTTGCTAACGCCCACCGAACGGATTTTCCCGGCTTCCACCAAATCGGCCATCGCCATCATTTCCTTGTCATGCGCGGAAAGGCCCAATGGCTGATGCACCATATACAAATCAATACTAAAACCATCCAGGAAACGTAGTCGATCCTGGATGGTAATCGGGATATTGCGGGCGGTGCGAAACAGCGGCCACCATTTGGTCGCTACCAGCACGTCGCCGTTGCATTTTCCGGATGCCTTTAAGGCCGCAGCCGTGGATGCCTCAGACATGCCAGCCCCATACAGTTCGGCGGTGTCAAACCAGTTGATGCCGCCCTCCAGGGCGGCTTTCACAATGGCATTCTTTTCTTCCTGGGGAATGACGGGAAAAGCGTTGCGCAGCAATCCCTTGCCGCCGCCAGAAAATTCCATCATACCCAGGCCAATCGGGGTGATCTGGAGATTGGTTTTCCCAAACGTGCGCAAGGAAAATTGGAGTTGAGTGGTCATGGGTCAAAGCCCCTTTCCAAGGCTGAATTGAAAGCAGAGACAAAAATGATTTATCGCCCGGCGTTGTCCCTGAGTCTCGGACAGCGTTTTTTTATTCGTGTGGGCCTAACAAGTTTACACTCTCCAGAAGTTGCCCGCCAGGGATTTTTTCTAACAAGGCAATTATAGACATGTTCAGTCCAATATAAATCAGAGTTTTATCAGAAAACCGGAATGGCGATTGCTATATTTCACTAATTGTATATAATATGTCTATTTTATGACAAAAAAACTGTGCAAAACATAGACAATTCTTGGTAATTCTGCGTTTTTTGCAGCCTAAATAAAACCGCTGTAAACTGCCAGATGGCAATTTTATCCTTTACACAAGCATTGACCGCTTAGAAAAAACATATTTGGGCTAGTTGGCCCAGAGGAGCAATCGAATGTCTACTGAAATTTCGCTCAAACAACATCATGTACCGAATGGCTTTTCCGATTCTTTGGCGCTAGCTTTCACCAAATCTGCGCGTTTCTTCGCGGATACTTTTTTTGCCCGCCGTTACGGTCACCGCGCGGTTGTCCTGGAAACGGTGGCCGCGGTTCCGGGCATGGTTGGAGGCGCTTTGCAACACCTGCGCGCCCTGCGTCGGATGGAAAGCGACAAAGGCTGGATTAGCACTTTGTTGGATGAAGCCGAAAACGAACGGATGCACCTGATGACTTTCATTAACATTGCCCAACCAACGCGCTTGGAGCGCCTGATCATTCTGTTGGCCCAGGGTGTTTTCTTTAACGGCTTTTTCCTGCTGTACCTTTTATCACCCCGAACCGCGCACCGCGTTGTGGGATACTTCGAAGAGGAAGCTGTCCACAGCTACACAGAGTACCTCCACGATGTCGACAGTGGAATTACAGCCAATGTCCCTGCTCCTCAAATCGCGATTGATTATTGGAAACTGGCTCCGGATGCGCGCCTGCGAGATGTGATCATCGTAGTCCGTGAAGATGAGCGCCATCACCGCGATGTCAATCACGGATTTGCCAACGAACTGTCTTGAGACCCAAAATAGACGAAAACTAACGGGAAGTATTCAGTGAATTTTGAAAGAAGGCCGAAGTATGACACAGAAAATCATGATTTATGGCGGTTCAGGTGGCATAGGTTCGGCCACAGCGCGTCTGCTTCATGCGCGTGGGGTTGATCTCCACCTGGTCGGATGGGATGAAGTTCGATTAGGCGCCATTGCAAGAGAACTTGGCGCAACTTCTACCTTGGGTGATGTGAATGACAGCAGTCTATTTGCCCGGGCGGCAGAAGAGGCCGGAGCCGTCTTGGATGGTTTGGTCTATGCTGTGGGCACGATTAACCTGCGCAGCCTTGGACGCCTGACCGAAGCGGATTTCCTGAACGACTTCCGTGTCAATGCAATGGGTGCCGCGCTTGCCATTCAGTCCGCCCTGCCGGCGCTCAAGAAAAGCGAGGGCAAGGCTTCGGTGGTGCTATTTTCAAGCGTGGCGGCCCTGCAAGGTTTCAGCTTTCATGCGTCAATCAGCATGGCCAAGGGCGCTGTGGATGGTTTAACCCTCTCGCTTGCGGCTGAACTGGCGCCTAAAATTCGCGTCAACGCCATTGCCCCTTCTCTGACACGCACGCGACTTGGCGAGAGTCTGCTCTCAAACGAACAGACAAGCAAAGCCATTGCTGAAATGCATGCATTGCAACGGCTTGGTACGCCCGAGGATGTTGCGGCGCTCGCCGCCTTTTTACTTTCCCCAGAAGCGGACTGGATCACCGGACAGACGATCAGCGTGGATGGCGGGCGTTCCACCCTGCGGACCAAAGGCTGAAAAATAACCTAACCCGGATGAGCCGGAAGAACAAAATCTTCACCACAAAGGTTACAAAGTACACAAAGGATCACCAAAGAAAATCAAAAGTTTTCTTTGTGATCCTGGTGTCCTTCGTGGTAAAGCTCTAAAGCCAATGAAGGAAGAACGACAAAGTTTTTTCGATGTCGCAACGATAAGCTACTAACGCTGGAGTTCCTTCAGCGCCTTTGCCGCCGCCCAACCAGAAAGCGCTGCCCCTTCTACGCGTGGGCCGCCAAAGGCATCCCCGGCAATCAGCAGCGGGGGAGATGGATTCAATACCAGGCAAGGCTGGTCGCGCTCAACTTTTGGTCGCGCATAGCGCCAGGCATGGACTTGAAACTCGGCAGGTTCAGCGCCGAGCCAGGGAGCGGCCACCTCCAGCAAGCGCCGACCGATTTCCTGGCGGTCATCATCCCAATGGCTTGAACTATAGGCAGGTGTGGCGTGGATGGTCACCGCTGAAACCGCCGAGATGCCCTTGGCGTGATTATCGGCGAGCCAGGCAATCGGCCTCTCATCAAAGCGGATGAAACCAGGCTCGGGGATTTTTGATGGAGCGTTCAGCACTGCCATGACCGCCAGGCACGGTTCATAGTCCACCGCTTCCAGTTGCTCCCGTTTCGATGCTTCAAGCGCCACCCCGCCCGCATCCAGCATTGCCAGCGATTGCGGAACAGGCGCGGTGAGCAAGACAGCGTTGGCGGCGATGGTCTCCCCGTTTTCAAAGATTGCCAGCCAGTGCGAATCTGCCTGTTGCAGGGCGGTCATTTTCATTTCAAGCCGCACATTCAAGGGTTTTGCCAGGTGCTTGGGGATTGCTGTCATGGACGGGACGCCGCGCCAGTAGATGTGTTCTGCGCTTGTGCCGCGATACCACTCTGTGACCAGACCCAGCCCCTGCCATTCATTCAACAAGGCCGCCAAGCGCGGGGTGCGGGCAGTGATGAACTGCGCGCCATGATCGAAGGTGGCAGAACCGATTCGGCGGCTGGCAAGACGTCCGCCCACGCCGCGCCCTTTGTCTACCACCAGGGGCTGGAATCCGCTGGCCTGCAAATCGGCGGCTGCCAGCAACCCTGCGATGCCTGCGCCAACGATGAGAATATCTGTCTTTTGTGGGGAAGTGTTGGACATATCATTCACCTTTCTTTTGAGGGGCGCGGCGGCATTTTTCAGAGCAATAGAGGACCTTGTCCCAATCCTTGCGCCACTTTTTTCGCCAGACAAACGGACGCCCGCAGACCGGGCAGGTTTTGACGGGCAAGTCGGACTTCCTTCGCATCGTTGGCATGGGTCACTCTCCGCGCAGGGCTTCGGCGGTTTGCATACGGCTCAGGCGCCGGGCAGGGTACACTGCCGCAAGCAGGGCGGCACTGACCGCCAGGATAAATGCCTGAGCAAATGGCACAGGCTCCAACTGCATTTGAAGCGTCCAGCCGAAGGAACGCTGGTTGATGATGAAGATGAGAATCCAGGCAAGGATGTAGCCGGTGGGCAGGGCGAGCAGTCCCGCCGAAGCACCGAGCAGACCCGTCTCCCAAAACGTGAGGCGGCGCATTTCGGCAAGGGTGAGCCCCAGCGCGCGCAGGATGCCCATTTCACGGGCTTTCTCAAACTGCAAAGCCAACAGCGAACTCAGGACGCCGATAAACGCCACCAGCGTGGTGACCAGTTGCATGGCGGTGGTGATCGCAAACGTGCGGTCAAAGATCTTGATGGCGTCGTCACGCAGTGCGCCGCTGGGGTTGACCTGGATGCGCTCGAAGCCGATCAATTGTCCGCGCAAGTCAGCGGTGACGGAGTCAACATCCGCAGAAGGGATCAGCGTGAGGGAAACACCGTTGAGCGTGTTGTCCTTCCACAGGGAGCGATACACGTCAATATCCATGCGGATGGTTCCGCGCGTGGAGGCATAATCAGCGTAGATGCCCGCCACAGGAAACTGAACCCAGCCTTCGGGAGTCAGTAGCGGGAAAGTTCCATTTGCAGAATCGAGGCCGAGGCGGGCCGAGAGCGGCTCAGAGAGCAGAATCGCTCCCGCTTTCATTTTCCTGACAACGTCTTCGGGATTCCCATCCAGCAGGATGCGCCCATCGAGCGGATCAGTCGATGCCGCAACCAGATCCACAGCCCCAAACTCGGTCTCCACGCTGACAACGCGCACGACCGCGCTGGATTGCGCGAGCGGATTTGCCAGCGCAATGGCGACCACTTCAGGGTCGAGCGGGGTGTCAAGGCGGGTTGCGCTCAAGCTTTGCGCAGAGATGTAGAGGTCGCCTTGCAGGGTTTGGTCGAGCCAGAGCGTGACGGTGGTGCGGAAACTGGTGATCATAACCTGCACGCCAATGGTAACCGAGACTGCGATCATCAGCGCAGCAACGGCAACGGCAGTGCGGCTTTGCGAACGGATAACGTTGCGCGGGGCAAGCCGCCCAAGCAAACCGAAGAGAGCGGCAAGTGGATCGTTGAGCAGGCGCATGAGTGTCACCGTCACAAACGGAGTCAGCGCCGCCAGGCCGATAATGACGGCAAACGTGCCCGTGAAACTGACCACCAAGTCACGGGTGGGAATAGTGAGAATCAATCCGCCAGCGAGGGCGGCCAGGAGGCCGAGAATGGCGGCGAGCTTGACGGCAACGTCCGCTTTGTTCTCCAGGCCCGCGCGCGAGAGCGCCAGGCGCGGTGGGACAGAAGCCGCTTCCCAGGCGGGCGGGGCGGCAGCCAGCAGGCTGGCAAGCAAACCCGCCAAACCGCCCTTGAGCAAACTGGAGGCGGGGATTTGCACGCCGCGCACACTGACGACGAAAAACAGATCGTTGATGGTCTGCGTGACCATTTGCACCGCGCCCTGACCCAGTAAAATGCCCAGGCCCAGCCCGAGGCCCGCGCCAAGCGCGCCGACCAGCGCGGCTTCGCCCAGCACCATGCCGAAGACCTGCTCGCGGGTGTAACCGAGACTGCGCAGGGTGCCGAACATGGCGCGGCGTTGGACAACGGAAAAAGTCATGGTGTTGTAGATGAGAAAGAGGCCGACCAACAACGCCAGCAGGCTGAGCGCGGTCAGGTTGACGCGGAAGGCGGCTGTCATGGTATTCACCTGGTCGCTGCGTGTAGCGGACGCGACTAGTAAATTGCCTGCAGGGAGCGCTGTAGTGAGTGCGGCTGTGTCGTAGCCTTCGGGCAGGATCAGGTCAATCTGGGTCAGTTCGCCGCCAGTGCCGCTCAGGCTTTGGGCGGTGGCGAGGTCGGTGATGACCAGCGTCTCGAGCGCGCGGCGGGCGAAGTCATTGGAGGGTTCGAGCAAACCGGCCAGGTAGGCGCTGCGAGTCTTGCCGTTGATCGAGAGTTCCAGTCGACAGGAGTCGTTAAATTCGCCCATGCAGGGAGTCAATCCGTAGCGCTCGGCGGTCGGCGCAGAGAGCAAAATTGCGCCAGGCTGGGTGAGAAGCGGGGCGATGGATTGAAAATCAAAGCCCTGTCCACCGCTGAGATAACTGCGGAAGGGCGCTTCGGCGAACGGGTCAATGCCAAGCAAGGTGAAGGGAATCTCCCCCAACTGCGGGCTGACGACAAAAGCGCGGACAGTCGGTGCGCTCTCGAATTGACTGCGCCACTGCGGGTCGGTGCGCAGACGAACATAGAGCGCCTCGTCCACCCCGCCGCTCCCGGCGACGATGGCATGGCTGGCGCGTCCTGTGACTGCGCTGGCGCTCAGGTCGAAGGCGCGTTCGGCGCTGGCATTGGCCAGGTCAATCCCCACCATGACCGCCACACCGAGCGCAATGCCCAGCGTCATTAACGCAAATTGGATCGGGTGCCGAAGCAGGCTGCGCAGCGAAAGCATGGGTTTTAGCGCTCCGTTACCAGTTGACCGTGCGAGAGACGCAAGACTCGGTCAGCGTAGGAGGCGGCTTCGACGCTATGCGTGACCATCAGCAGGGTGCGGTTCTGTTCGCGGGTTAGTTTTGCCAGCAGAGACATGACCTGTGCGCCGGTCTCTTCATCCAGGTTGCCGGTCGGTTCGTCGGCGAGAATCAGCAGCGGGTCGTGAACCAGCGCCCGGGCAAGCGCAACGCGTTGTTGCTCGCCGCCTGAGAGTTTCTCGGGAAACGTTGCCCAGCGGTCGGCCAGTCCGACAGAATCCAGAAAATCTTTGGCTTTCTTCTGGGCTTGAGCATGCGGAATCCGGTTAAGTTCCAGCGGCAGGCTGATGTTCTCGCCAACGGTCAGCGTGGGGATCAAATTGAAGAACTGAAAAATGAAACCGATGCGCGCGCGGCGGAAGAGAGTCCGCTCGCGTTCGGACAGCGAAGCTAGGTCGCGCCCTTCCACCCAGATCTGCCCGCTGTCGGGCGCGTCGATGCCGCTGATCAGATTGAGCAGGGTGCTCTTGCCGCTGCCGCTCTTGCCGATAATGGCGGTCATTTCGCCGGGCTGGAATTCGGCGTGCGCGTTCTGCAGGACGACACGTTGCAGGTCGCCCTCATAATAGGATTTGGTCAGATCGTGGAAGCGGAGAAAAGCAGTCATGAAGTGATTGTAGCCGCCCAGCGTTAGAAAAATGTCAATCTTTGAGGAGAAAGTGGGACTGGGGAGGTGGGAAACCGTATAATGACCGGACGATAAAAAATTTTTGGAAGATGAAGAACCAAAATGTACAAAATTTTACGCATAGCAAGTTTTTTGCTCAGCCTTGGAATAAACGCGACATTCTTAGCGGCCTGTCTCCCGCAATCTGCCCCTGCTGCCAAAGTTCAACCGCAAACTTATGCGATGCAGCCGGTGGATGGGTTCGCGGTTGCGGATGGCTCACGCTCCCTGATCTTTCCTGCCGATTTTGGCGCGCATCCAGACTTTCGGACGGAGTGGTGGTACTACACCGGCAATCTGTCCACGCCCGAGGGTCGTCCCTTCGGCTTCGAGTTGACCGTTTTTCGGGTGAGTCTGGTTCCGCCGACAGTTGACCTGCCCGACGACTCGGCCTGGTACAGCGAAAGTCTGTATTTTGCCCACTTCGCCCTGAGCGACATCGCGGCAAACGAATTCCATGCCTACGAACGCTACGCCCGCCCGGGGCCGGGTTTGGCAGGCGCGCAGGCAAGTCCCTACCGCGTCTGGCTGGAAGATTGGAGTATTGTCGAAACCAGCCAAGACTCCTACCGCCTGCAAGCCGCGCAAGGCGGAATCGCCATTGAACTGAACCTGACCGATGAAATGGGTGTCATCCTGCACGGCGAGAACGGGTACAGCCGCAAGGGCAGGGAAGTCAGCAATGCTTCCTATTACTACAGCCAGCCGCGCCTACGCGCCGAGGGGACAGTCCGGGTGCAAGATGAAACCCATCAAGTCAGCGGGTTGGCGTGGAAAGATCACGAATTCAGCACCGGCGTTTTGGACAAAGGACAGATCGGCTGGGACTGGTTCTCGCTGCAATTCGACGATGGCTCAGCGTTGATGCTGTTCCAGTTGCGTGAATCAGGCGGCGGAACGTCTGATTCGTCGAGCGGCACCTTCATCAACGCCGAAGGTTTGGCTCAGTCCCTGCAAAATGAAGACTTCAGCATCACCGTTCTTGACCAGTGGCGCAGTCCGCACACGGGTGGGATGTATCCGTCTGCGTGGCAGATCCAGATAAATGAACCGAACTGCGAATTGAACGTTCAGCCATGGATGGCAGATCAGGAAGTCAACTTCCCTGCCGTCACGTACTGGGAGGGAGCCGTCCGCTTTGAAGGGACGTGCAACGGTAAGTCTGTGAACGGCAATGGCTACATCGAGTTGACGGGCTATGCCGGGAACCTGCCCCTGCCGTAGTTCATCCTGACATGCTTTTCTACAGCCCGTCACAGGTACTGATCCGCTGATGGCGGTCTGCAATTTGTGTTTTTTGCCAAGATTGGCAAAGAAAGGTTTCTGAATGGCTAAAATACTGATGAAAACGAGGATACGAACGATGTGGATTTTTCTATTGACTGTCGTGATAGTCGTTGGGACTGGTTTGATGGCTTGGCGACTCCTTGTTGGGCGCAGCCAATTGGTTGTCACCTCAGACAAATTGCATTTCCCCACCGTTTCGGGTTTCAATCTCGACCGCCAGGAACTCGAATTCCCGCGTGACTTTGCCGGGGAACTCAACCTGATTTTCATCGCCTTCCAGCAACGGCAGCAATTGGTCATCAACACTTGGCTTCCGTACGCGCAGGAAGTGGAAGGGATGTTTCCCAGTGTGGTTTACTATGAATTTCCAACCATCGAGGAATTGCCGGCAGTCTCGCGCACCTTTATTAACGAGGGGATGCGGGCGGGAATTCCCGACCCGAAGGCTCGTCAACGCACCATTACCCTGTACATTGATCTGGAAAAATTCATGCAAGCCACCGGTATCCCGGATAAGAGCGAGGTTCATATCCTGCTGGTCAATCGGGCAGGTGAGATTCTGTGGCGCACGACCGGCAATTTTGAGCAGATCAAAGTGGACGAACTGGTTAAAACAATTGAAAAAATCAGGGAAAATGAGCCATGAACGAAACCATTTGCAGGTGGATCTATTGCCTGCTGATCGCCAGATTCGGTGATTTTTACCCCGCTGGTTAGCATTTTTGACCCCTTCGATAATGGTGACCAGAGGAAGTTGTCCGCTTTGAAGGGATGTGCGCTGGCAATCCTGTGAATGGGAATGGCTACATCGAGTTGACGGGGTGTGCCGGGAACCTGCCCCTGCCGTAGTTCATCAGCAGCGTATGATAAATTATGCGCGCAAAGAGCGAAAACGTAGGATAATAAGAAAAGAGAGTCAGACATGGCAGAAACCCCCAAGTATTCCGTCTCCAGGAAACAAAACGAAATCGAAATTCGGCAATATCCCGCTTACATCCAGGCCGAGGTGACGATCGAAGATACGAACTATAAATCAGCGATTGAAAGAGGCTTCAGCTTTCTGGCGGGATATATTTTCGGTAACAACATTTCGCGCCAGAAAATCGAGATGACCACGCCCGTCCAGGCTTCTCAATCCGAAAAAATTGCCATGACCACCCCGGTGACCGTGACCGGCGAATCGAGCTTTACGGTGGCTTTCATTATGCCTGCGGAATACACCCTCGAAACGTTGCCCCAACCAAAAGACACCCAGGTTCACTTTACGCCAATCCCAGCGCGGACAATGGCTGCCGCTCGTTTTACCGGATATTTCCAACAAGAGACGATCCAGAAAAACAAGCAGCGCCTCAGTCATTGGCTGGAGGAACAGGGACTTCAAACCGAGGGTGATTTTATCGTTGCTGGCTATAATCCTCCGTGGGTGCCGGGGTTTTTGGCGCGCAATGAAGTTTTAATCCAGATTAAGCCCGAGGATGAGGTGAAAAAGTGAGCAAGTATTTCAAACTCTACCTGGTCTCATTGGCGGCCTTCCTCGCGATTGACCTGCTTTGGCTGGGACTGGTGGCGCGCTCGTTCTATCAGCAGCAACTTGGTTTCATCATGGCCCCCAGCGTCAATTGGTTTGCGGCAGTTATTTTCTATCTGCTCTTTCTCGTGGGAATCTTGTTCTTTGTGGTCGTTCCCGGGCTGGAAAGTGGCTCACTCAAAGCCACCCTGCTGCGGGCGGCCGTGTTCGGCCTGATCACCTATGCCACCTACGATCTGACCAATCTCGCCACCCTGAAAGATTGGCCCGTGCTGCTCACGGTGGTGGACATGCTTTGGGGAACGGTCTTGAGCGTTTCCGTCAGTCTGGTTGGCTTTTTTGCTGGCAAACGAATCCGTTAAAACATAATCAATTACTCACGCTACCCCTCAGCAACTACAAACGCTACAATTGTCCCGTTCATTCGCGCCCAAGGAGATCATGAAATGACAGCCAATTCCAAACCGCTCCATGTACTGGGTATTTCCGGAAGCCTGCGCAAAGGTTCGTATAACTCAGCCCTCTTGCGAACGGCCAGTGAGCTAATGCCTGCCGGAATGACACTCGAAATTTTTGACCTCGCGCCCCTGCCAATCTTCAACGCGGATTATGAGAAGCCATTTCCTGAAGCAGTGCTTGAGTTCCGCACCCGGCTTGCGCAGGCCAATGCCTTGCTCATCGCCACGCCTGAATATAACAGTTCGATCAGCGGCGCCCTGAAGAACGCCATCGACTGGGCCTCGCGCTCGCCCCAGCAGCCTTTGAACGGCAAGCCGGTTGCCATGATTGGCGCCAGCACAGGCAACTTTGGCACGCTGAGAGCCCAACTACATCTGCGCCAAATCCTAACCCATGTCGGCGCATTACCGCTTGGCAAGCCGGAAGTTCTGGTGGCACGCGCCGAGCAAGTTTTTGATGCTGAAGGGAACTTGGTTGACGAAACCGCGCGCGGCTTCCTGCGCGATTTACTCACCGCGCTGGCCGAATGGATACAGCGCGTCTCCCCGGCCTGAGATTTAGGAGCATAACATGGAGTCTAGCGAACATCTGCGGATTCAATTTACGGATGAACTGGGAATCCCATTCGAGGGAGCCGCATGGAATATATGAAATGGGTCGAAACGAATCGAATTCCAGATTGGCTGATTCGCCTGGGTATCCGCGCCAGTCTTGAAGCTGGTGTGAGACGAAGGGACCGGGTCAGCCAGGATGAGCGAGAGGCCGGGCGCTTGGCGTTAATCGCCAGGCTCAGGCAAAGCCCAATTGCAATCGAGGTTGATCAGGCGAATCGGCAGCACTACGAAGTATCCGCCGAGTTCTTTAAGCTTGTGCTGGGCTCACGGCGCAAGTACAGTTGCTGCTACTGGCCGCCAGGCGTCAACTCGCTCGACCAGGCCGAAGACGCCATGTTTCAGTTGACTTGCGAGCGCGCCCAACTGGAAGACGGCATGGACGTCCTCGATCTGGGTTGTGGGTGGGGCTCGTTTTGCCTGTGGGTGGCCGAACACTATCCGAACAGCCGCGTGGTGGCGGTCTCGAATTCGCACTCGCAGAAGGAATACATTGACGCGCAATGCCGCCGCCAGAACATCCGGACAATTCAAACCATCACGGCCGATGTGAACCATCTTCAGCTTGAGCGCCGCTTTGATCGCATTGTCTCGATCGAGATGTTCGAACATATGAAAAATTATGAGCGCTTGATGTCCAACCTGGCGGCCTGCCTCAAACCGGACGGAAAATTGTTTGTGCATATCTTTTCGCACCGCGAGTTCGCCTACGAGTTCGATGCAAACGATCCCGGCAACTGGATGGCGCAGACGTTCTTTTCCGGCGGCCTGATGCCCTCGGACGACTTGTTGCTGCACTTTCAGCGCGACCTGGTCTTGAGCGGTCACTGGCGGGTCAGCGGCCTGCATTATGCCCGAACGCTGCGTGCCTGGCTGGAAAAGCTTGACAAGCACAAAGCCGAGGTGCGCAAGGTTATTGCCGGTATCTACGGGGCGGACCAGGAGACACTCTGGCTGGTCAACTGGCGCTTGTTTTTCATGGCCTGTGAGGAAACCTGGAAACTGCGCCGGGGAACTGAATACCTGGTCTCGCACTACTTGTTCGACAAACGCTAACCATTTTGCTGATCGAAAAGGAACTCCTTCCATGCAGAAAACTGAGCGGACTTCGGTCATCCTTTTCCCCCGTGCGAGCCACACAGATTGACCCACGGCTGGGTAAAACATGCAAACCAGAAAAGTTGACATCCTGGTAATCGGCGCTGGCATGGCTGGCCTGAGCTTTGCGCGAACCATGCAACAGCATGGACGCGATGTTTTGATTTTGGAACGCAGTCGCGCCGTCGGCGGGCGCTGCGCCACCTGGCGGCACGCGGGCCTGGCCCTGGATTACGGCGTTCCTTTTTTACATGCCCGCTCGCCGCTCTTCTGGCAGAGCGTTGATGAGCTGCTGGGGGCGGACGTTTTGCCTGGTTGGCCCCAGCGCGTGCAGGGCCATGGCCCCACCTGCCAGCCGCGCGCATTGGACCCTGGGGTGCGCCATGCCGCGTTGCGCGGCGGGCTCAACACCCTGTCCAAGAAGCTGGCTGAGGGCCTTGAGATTGTGCGCGAGTCAGAAGTGACCAGCATCCAAACCTTGCAGGGCAGTTTTCAGTTGAGCGGCGCGAATTTCTCACTCAGCACCCAGACGCTCGTCCTGGCTGCGGCCAATGCTGAAAGCCTGCGCCTGTTAAAAGATTCAGATTTTGGTACAGCCATCGCCGGAGCGATGGCCCTTTTCGGCCTGGCCCCCACCCTGCCAACACTGTCCCTGCTGGCCTGCTACGAGACGCCGCCAACTCAGCCAGATTGGGAACTGCTTTTGCCGGAAACTTCAACCTCCATTCAATTAATCAGCAATGAAAGCAGCAAGAACGCCGCCGGGCAAAAACTTGGTCTATGCATTCAGGCGCAACCCGCCTGGAGTCGTCAGCGCCTTGATTCACCCGCCGAGGCATGGACTCGTGACCTCTTGCGCGAAACAGCCCTGCTGCTCGGTGACTGGGTGATGGAGCCAGACTGGCAGCGGCCGCACCGCTGGCTCGAGGCGCGCCTCGATAGCGCCAGCCGCCTGCGCGGACCACTCGTACAAAACATCGCTGGTTGCAAACTAGGAATCATCGGTGAATACTTTAACCCCGCTGGCGGACTGGAAGGAGCCTTCCTTTCGGGGCGCCAGCTGGCCGATTTGCTCAAGGAGACAACATGAAAAAACAAGTTTCACAAAAATTGCTCGACCTGGTCGAGAAAGACAAAGAACATAGCTGCGCGGGCTACGGCCCTGACCACGTCTGTGTCCGCGCGGCTGGCGTTGCCGACCTGCCAACCGAGTTCGGCCACTTTAACATCGTAGCTTTTTGGAACAATCGTGACGAGAAGGATCATATTGCGATTGTGCATGGCGAAGTAGTTGGGATGGAAAATGTCCCCGTGCGTCTGCATTCTGAATGCCTGACCGGCGATGCACTCGGCTCACTGCGTTGTGACTGCCGCGACCAACTGAAGGCCTCTCTGCAACGCATTGCCGATGAACCTTTTGGAGTTGTGCTCTATTTGCGTCAGGAAGGACGCGGGATCGGCCTGCTCAACAAAATTCGCGCCTACCAATTACAGGATGGCGGCCTCGACACCGTCGAAGCCAATCTCGCGCTTGGTTTTCGTGACGATGAACGCGACTTCGCCGTGGCTGCGCACATGTTGCACTCACTGGACATTAAGAGCGTGCGCCTGATGACCAATAACCCCAAGAAAGTGGATGAACTCCGCCAATACCAGGTTAATGTGGTTGAACGTTTGCCGCACATCATTCCGCCCAACGAACACAACCGCTTCTATCTCGAAACGAAATCGCGCCGCTCGGGCCATTGGATTGATTTCGATGGCCATCCGCACCTGCCGGAGCAGGCCGATGGTATCCAGGTGGCCGGAATGGCCTCCACTGACCCTGAATAATGGTCACACACTTTCGCTGCGAGTGAGGAAAATATGAAAGATCAATTGCGACAACTGGCTGTCATCGTGACCATCCTGGCCACCCTTGTGGTTAACGGGCTGGCAAATGCCCTGCCTCTCAACGGACTGAACACCGGTCAGATTTCCGATCGCTTCAATGTTTATTTCGTCCCAGCGGGCTACGTCTTTTCCATCTGGGGTTTGATTTATCTCGGATTGATGGCGTTTGCCATTTTCCAGGCATTGCCCTCCCAACGAGAGAATCCCCGCCTGCGCGCTACGGGCTGGTGGATTTCTCTGAGCGGTCTGGCCAACAGTATCTGGATTTTCTTTTGGCATTATGAACAGTTCCCGCTGACGCTGATCGCCATGCTGCTCTTGCTTGGCACGCTGATCGTCACCTACCTGCGCCTGGGTATCGGACGAACCATGGTACCCGCGGCTGAGACCTGGTTTGCGCGCCTGCCCTTCAGCATCTATCTGGGCTGGATCACGGTCGCGACCGTGGCCAATGTCACTTCCTTGCTGGATTACCTGAAATGGGACGGGTTTGGGGTCGCCCCCGAAATCTGGATGGGGATTGTGCTGGCCGCCGTGCTGGTGATTGCGGCGCTGATGAATTTCACCCGCCGCGACATCGCGTACACGGCGGTGATCTTGTGGGCGCTGGCCGGGATTTCAGTCAAGCACGCTGCCGTTCCGGCAGTAGCCATTCCCACCTGGATCACCTTCGGGTTGGTTGCATTGACCCTGGCGATGGCATTTTTCCTGCAACGGACAGAAAAGACTGTCCGATAAAACTATTTGAGAAAGAAGGATAAATGAACTTTTTGATGATCTTGAAAATTATTGCTGCCCTGTTGACGGCGGCAACCGGCCTGTTGGCGCTCATCAAACCAGACGCGACCTATGGCTTTATCGGCGTGAACGCCAATGGCGTGCGCGGGGTCTCGGAGATCCGCTCAATTTTCGGCGGAATGTTCATCGCGCTGGGGATTGTGCCACTATTTCTGGGCCCGGTAGCCTATCAAATGCTGGGCATTACCTACCTGGCGATTGCTGCGGCGCGGGTATTCTCGATTTTGTTTGACAAATCCTATGCTCAATCGAATCTCATCAGCCTGGTCATTGAAATTTTGCTGGGCGCAATCCTGATCATCTAGCGAGGTGTGAATTGCCTGTTCGCATTGTGACCGACAGCACCTGTGATTTGCCCGCCGAGACGATTGCCCGTTACGGCATTTCGGTTGTTCCGCTGTACATCAACGTGGGCAACCAGGGCTTTTTAGATGGCATTGACATGAAGCGTGACGAGTTTTACACGCGGCTGCCCACGTTCTCAACCCACCCCACCACGGCTGTCCCCTCGCCGCAAAAATTCCGTGCCATCTACGATATGCTGGCCGATGAAGGCGCCAGCGAGATTTTGTCCATTCACATCTCGATTTCTCTGAGCGCAACGGTAGATGTGGCGCGCACGGCTGCCCAAGAAACCTCCTCGACGACCGTCACCGTCTTCGATTCGCAGCAGTTGAGTCTCGGAACCGGTTTCCTGGTGGAGACAGCGGCGAAAATGGCGGCTGCGGGCAGTTCAGTGGCTGAGATTCTCGCCGCTCTTAACGATCAGACCCAACGCAGTTACGTTTTCGCCGCGCTGGATACGCTGGAATTTTTGAAACGCAGCGGGCGCATGAACAAATACATGGCTGGTTTTGCCACGCTGCTGCAGATCAAACCGATTTTGACGATGCACAACGGCAAACCTGGTACGGAGCGCGTGCGCACGCGTGACCGTGCCATCCAACGCCTGGTGAAACTGCTGGCCGAGCTTGGCCCGCTGGAGCGTGTCGCCATCGTCCATACGCACGCTTTGCCGGAACGGATCGCTGAACTGGGCACCCTGGCGGCGGGTTTGCTCCCACAAGGGGATATCCTGACCGAAGAGATTACCCCAGTGATTGGGGCGCATATCGGCCCGGGCGCAGTCGGGTTTGCCGTCGTTGCGGCTTCGAAGTAATAAAAAAAACGGATAGCCATGAAAAAAACTGCCAAGCAGATCGCTTTAACTGGCCTGCTGGCCATGACTGGCAGCCTTGCAGACCAGCGGCGGTGACTGTAAACGCTTCTGGTACGGAAAACGATCCAGCTGAGATAGTCACAACCAATGAAAGGAGTTTGAAATGGGTACAAAAGGTCGTCAAAT
>JAKLPV010000188.1 GCA_022013685.1 Anaerolineae bacterium | reverse complement strand
TATTGGCTAACTCCGAGTAACCCATAACCACAACAACCCCTGAAACATCAGGCACAATGTTAAGCCGATGAAGTTCCACAGTCACTTTGCGATGTCCATACTGGCTATCCCCCGCGATCGGGCATTCCAGAAAGGCACAATGCAGGCGGATTTGGTGGGTGCGCCCGGTCAGTGGATGAAACTCAAGCAGGGTGTGATGGCGAAAACTCTCCAAGGTTCGATATTCGCTGACCGCTTCGCGCCCTTTGGCGGGGGTTGTAACGGCCATCTTTTTCCGGTCTCGCGGGTCGCGTCCAATCGGCGCCTCGACCCGTCCTGTCGGGGTTGGCGGAGCGCCGTCAACAAGCGCCAGGTAGGTTTTTTGCACGGTGCGCTGGCGAAATTGCTCCTGCAACCAGCGCATGGCAGCATCATTTTTGGCGACCGCGATCAGGCCGCTGGTTTCCTTATCCAGCCGGTGGACAATGCCAGGGCGTTCCTCACCCCCGATTCCCTCAATGTCAGGATCATGGGCCAGCACCGCGTTGACCAGTGTGCCGTGGTCATGTCCAAATGCCGGGTGAACGACCATTCCGGCCGGTTTGTTGACAATCAGCAGGTCATCATTCTCGAAAATCACATCCAGCGGAATATCTTCGGCCAGAAGGCCGGTTGGTTGGGTCGGCGGGATGCGAATCTCGATCCTCGCCCCAGATTCAATCGCCTGGCCCGATTTCTTCGCAGGCGAGCCATCCACCCAGACAAAACCATCTGCGATCAATCCCTGCAGGCGAGCGCGTGAAAACTCAGGCAGGCAAGAGACCAGAAAACGGTCAAGCCTTTCAGAAGGTGAGCCTTCATAACGGAAAATTTCGATTCTGTCTGTCATCAGCCCACAGCCTCATCCACCTGTGCGCTCCTCGCGCCGGTACTCGTTTCATCTGAGTTTGTTTCTTCTGCACTCAATTCTTGCTCACTCGCCAGCCGCTTCTCGCGGCTTTCCTTCCACCATACTCCAACCAGCAGAATGACCACGCCAACTGAGATGCTGGCATCAGCGATATTGAAGACTGGGAAAGTGCCAACTGAGATAAAGTCGGTCACTTTCCAATCAAGGGTCAGGCGGTCGATCACATTGCCAAGCGCGCCAGCCATCTGCATGCCCATTGCCAGGCGCAGCCACCAATCCGTCGGATCAGTGCGCGGATAATAAAAGATGATCATCCCGGAAACAACGAAGGCCAGGATGGCAAAAATCCAGCCATAGCCCTGGAACATACCAAAGGCTGCACCGGTGTTATACCAATGGACAATGCGGGCATACGGGGCAAGCCATTCCAGGCCCTCGGGCAGCCAAACGCCCATGAAAGGGATATTTTCACGCACAAGCCATTTTGTCCACTGGTCGAGGCCGATCACGGTGGAGACAAATACCAATAATCCTGTGTAATCACGTACAAGTTTCAAAAGGTTACTCCTGTTCATTGTTGTATCTAAAAAATTAATCTTCCACAAACACTCTCGGGACGCGGGCGCTGATATTGGTCAGCACTTCATAGGTGTTGGTTCCCATCCACTCAGCCAGGTCTGTGGGCGTGATTTGCTCGCCACTGGCGGCCCGGCCAAGCAGGATGACTTCGTCACCCATTTCGGCCGAGTCATTGGCCAGGTTGGCCATACATTGATCCATGCAGATGCGCCCAACCTGCGGATATTTCTTTCCATTGACAATCACCCAGGCATGGTTGGTCATGCGCCGAAAGTAGCCATCCGCATAGCCGCAAGGGATGGTGACAATACGCGCATCCTGCTCCGTTGACCAGAGCGAGCCGTAACTGACAGGAGCGCCGGCGCAGGTGATTTTGCTGTAAACCACCCGAGACTTCCAGGTGACGGCGGTCGCCACGTCCACTGAGCGCAGGCAATCTTCGGGATAAACACCGTAAAACAGAATGCCCGGGCGCACCATGTCGAAGTAGCTCTCAGGCAGGTTTAGCACTGCGCCTGAATTGGCCGCATGGCGCAGGGATGGATGGGGCAGATTGCGCCTTTCATAAAAAGCCAGTGTCTGCTGAAAGCGATCCAGTTGCTGGCTGGCATACGCAAAAGAGGCCTCGCGCACCATTTCGTCTGTTTCAAGCGTTTCAGAATTGGCAAAATGGGTATAAATACCTTCAATTTCAAGATTCTGGCAAGTTAATGACTGCTCGAGGAACGGTTCGGCCTCGTACCAGCGCACACCAACCCGTTCCATGCCGGTATCGATCTTCAGATGGACTTTCAGGCGCTTTCCAGCGGCGCGGGCTGCCAACTCAGCGGCTTCAAGAACCAGTATAGATGAAATTGTCAGGGTCAGGTCAAACTCAATGTAGGCCGGGATCTGCTCCGGTAAGCATCCGCCCGCAACCAGGATCGGCTTACGGATGCCGATTTGGCGCAGATGGACTGCCTCCTCGAGCGTGGCTACACCGATATAATCGAGATATGGCTCGATGAACGGCGCAACGCCATCCAGCCCATGCCCGTAGGCATTGGCCTTGAGCATCACCATTACCCGGGCCGGGCTGACCCTGGCGCGAATCGCCTGCACATTACGGCATAATTGGGACAAGTTGACAACAAGTTGGGTAGGGCGAAGAGGAATTGGCATCAAGGTATTTTATCAAATGAACACAAGCTAATCGACACTTTCCACTTCCACGATAACCCTTTTAACACGCACCGGTTGTCCAGGCTGAATGGGCATCTCACTGATGGCATCCACGTTCTCACCGGTGTGAAGCAAGACTTGGCCTCCATCCCTAAAGACTCTGGATGTGGCCTCGCCGCCCCAGCCAATCATCAATTGCGCATGCAGCTTGTCAGCGGAACTTCCGCCGGCTTGCCCGGGGAATCCCGCATCTTTGACGATGCCGCGGTCGATAATCGGGATGAGCATGATCAGCCCCGGGCCTTTATCGCCGATGTAGCGCCCAAGTCTATAAACAGTCAGCCGCTTGTCTTCAGGCACAACCCGAATAGCAGCAGTCAAAGAAATGACCAGAAAGATTAAACTAATGCCCAGAATACACAAAACAAGCAGCCCTGATTCCATTTGAATGCTCCTCTTTTGCCGTACATTGCACATTTCCTGGCATTTGGTTTTACACAGAAATTGTACAAAAAGCAGTAAAATGCCTGTCTTGGTATTTTAGCAGTAAATAACAGCCCTGACGAAAGGCGCAAGGGCTGCGACTGACCTGATGCGATTACAGTTAGCTGATTGATAGGTTCAAGCAAACAGTTTGCCCATATAATTACCGTTATTAAGGTTTATACAATGCCCGTAATGACAAACGCATAACATAAATGAAAATTCATTCATGGCTGAGACGGGTATAATCTCCAGGTAGCCAAAAGAAAGGGAAGAATAATGAAAATTGTAACCGATTGCGCCGCCGACCTGCAGGCCAGTGAAATTGAAGAACTGGATATTGTCGAGGCTCCGCTTTTTATCCAATTTCCAGAGGGGGAAGTCAACGCCAAAGACATCAGCGCAGATGATTTCTATAACCGCTTGGAGGCCATGCGCCCGGCCATCCCAACCACTGCCCAACCTTCGAGCGGGCTATTCGAGGAACTGTACCGCAAGCTGGCTGACACCAGCAAAGATATTTTCTCGATCCATATTTCTTCCGGATTGAGCGGTACGCTCAACTCAGCCCAGGTGGGTGGCGAACAGGCCAGCGATGTAGCCAATGTAAGCTTTTGGGACACGATGACTCTTTCGGGCGGCGAGCGCTTTCAGGTGCTGGCAGCGGCCCTCGGCCAAAAAGCGGGTTGGACGATGGACAAAATCCAGGAGCGCATGACCGAAATCCGCAATAATACCGAGGTGATTTACACGCTCGAAACGCTGGAATACCTGGCGCGCGGCGGACGCATCGGACGGGTTCAGGCGCTGATGGGTTCGTTACTCAAGCTCAAGCCTGTCATCAACGTGTCGCACGAAGATGGTAAATATAGCACAATCGGCAAGGCGCGCACCATTCCTGCGGCGCTTGAAACGTTAACCAGTCATGTCCTGAACACCTATGGAAAGACTCCGCTATGGGTAACAATATTACACGGGCGCTTCCAGCAAGGTGCAGATATGCTCTCTGAAATGGTCGAAGAACGGCTGACTGTCGCAAAAATTGAAGTCAACCGAATTTCGCCAGTGCTCGGCGTGCATACCGGGCCAGGAATTGTCGGCCTGGCAGCCGTTCCAATGAAATTGATGGAAGATTTGATCTAAAAACCCCTATCCAGACAAACGTATGCGTCCCGTGGGTTGGGAGAAAATCTGGCGATTTTCCCAAACCTGCGGGACGCACTGCGCAAGGCAAAGAAATTTCATATGTCCTTCTTTTTTCCTTCAGCTTTTTATTTTATGTTCTTCGGGGCATTGTCTTTCATGATGCCCTTCCTGGCGCTTTTTTACCAAAACGCCGGGTTTAGCGGTACACAAATTGGGTTATTGACCGGGATTGCGCCGTTAATCACCCTGGTTGGCGCGCCGTTTTGGACTGGCATCGCAGATTCGACCCGGCGCCACAAAGCCATTATGATAATCGCAACCACAGCGGTCATCACAACTGCATTGCTGATGTCGCGCTCAAGCGAGTTTTACAGCCTTTTTGGCCTGGTTGTGTTATTTTCGTTTTTTGGCGCACCGATTGTCTCGCTGGCAGACAGCGCTACCATGTCGATGCTTGGCGAAAGCAAACATCGCTATGGACAGATCAGGTTGTGGGGCTCAGTTGGATGGGGCTTGATCGCACCGCTGGCGGGTGCTGTTGTCCAGCAACTGGGGCTTGACTGGCCCTTTTACGGGTATGCAATTGGCATGAGCGGGGCTTTACTGCTTGCGTTAGGGTTGCACTTCCCGGCCCAACAAACCAGCACACCCTTCAAAGCAGGAATGAAATCGCTGTTATCGAGCAAAAACTGGATGTTCTTTCTGTTGATGGTTTTACTGGCGGGTATCGGCATGGCGACGATCAACAGTTATCTGTTTGTTTACATGGAAGCCATGGGCTTGAGCAAGACACTCATGGGGCTGGCCCTGACCATCTCAACTCTCTCCGAGATTCCGGTGATGTTCTTTGCCAGTCGTTTCCTGAAAAGATTTAATCCGCGCAATTTGTTACTGCTGGCCCTGCTGGTGATCGGCGCGCGCCTGTTGCTCTATTCGGTATCAACCCTGCCCTGGCAAATCTTGCTAATTCAGTTGGTCCACGGGTTCACTTTCCCGATCATTTGGGTGGCAGGCGTGTCTTATGCGGCCCAGGAGGCCCCCGAAGGACTATCGGCTACTGCCCAGGGTATGTTTGGCAGCACGCTGATGGGTATAGGAGCGGCACTGGGAGGCCTGCTGGGTGGCCTATTATTACAACAGTTTGATCCGTCTGGAATGTATCTCGTGGTCGGGCTGGTTTTGCTGGCCGGCGCTTTCATCTTTTCAGCCGGGCCGATGATAAATTTCATAAAAAGACCAAAGGAAAGCCTCACTTAATTTTTAGGACAAATCTTTCCCATAATAGACACTGACCGGCGCAAAGCCGGTTTTTTCATACATCTCACGCTCGGAGGTGTTATGCCAGAAAAGGTTCAACTCCAATCGCTCAACCCCCTGCGTGCGCAGTTCACCATCCAAAGCAGTCAGCACCAGGTCTTCGTAGCCCTTGCGGTGAAACTCCATGAAAATGAAAAAATCAGACAGGAAGACAGTTTTACGCTTACGCGAAGCGTCGAGCGTGTACCAGAGCATGCCGATTTTGATGTTCTTCTCTGCGTCCCAGAGCGTGTAAAGCGTCTGATTGAGAGTCTGTGGACCGTGCGCAAAAATACGCTGGAATTGGTCGCGGGCTCGGGACATGGCTTCGTCCGGGTGCCAACTGCCGGCATGGACATATTCAGCCGCATACTCAGGGATTACCTTGCGCAGGTACATCTGAAAATCAGCATCGGTCATTGGGTCAAAGCGGATCATACCCATCCTTAATCGTAGTGGTGTTTTTTGTTCAAGCGCAAAAGAGTTGGATGCAGGGTCGCCCTGACAGAGAAATACCCCGCAACCAGGCAAATAACCCCAAAGACAAACCAAAGAGAAAGAATCGGGTAGGCTTCAGCATAGTCGGTGATATCGCGGACGCGCATCAGCAGTCCCCAACTGTTTTGCACATTGCGCGGGGAGGCCCGCAGATGCGCATCGAGAAGGAAAACGTTCTGGATGATCAATACCGCCCCTGAAATAAATGCCATCAAGCCTGCCAGGAGGGCCGCAGGGGAAATCGAGGTAAGCACAATATCGCCGCGCGAACGTATCACTTGGCGCACCAAAGCCAGCGCATCTTCAGCTACCATTCCCGTGCGCGCCTGAACGGCCGCCACCACTTTTGCTTCGGTCCAGCCCTTATTCAACTGGCGAATGACAGAATCGAGAAGGTCATCCTTAAGCTCGAACTGCTGCATCGCCGGGCTGGCGGGCAGCTCAACTTCATTCTCGTGCTCGCGTGTCTGCAACCATGAGAGCCAGACAGATTTCATACCCCATTGACTGCCCAACATCATCGCCAGGCCTATCACGAACAAACTGCCACTGTTCGAAAAATCCAGCAAGGCAGCAACCATATCCGAGTAAAAACCGAGCAAATTTAATCCTGCAACCAGGTTGGGCGCTACAAGATTGGCAAAGCTCGAAACCACTCCGAGAAAACTCCACGAAAAAAGCAAAACCCCAATCGAAAACGTAGAAAACGCAACCAACACCAGGATAGGGGTTTGCTGGCGGGTAATGATGTGCTGATATTCGGATTCGGCCTGAGTCACAATTGACTCGGCATCCTGCCAGTGCAACCCATACTGGGTACAAAGTTCATCAATAACCTGCTGCCGGTCTGCAGTTACAGCCAGGCGTCGCGCAATTTTTTGCAATGGCGGAGGAAACATGGCAGGCATCTACAAGTCCACAATTTCCTTGCCCGCGAGTTTGTCCTGAATACGCTCCAGGACCATATCCAGCGCCTGGGGCTGGTGGACATAGTCAAGATTGTCGGTGCGGATAGTCAGAACCGGGCAAAGATCAAACGATGCCAGCCACTCGTCATAAAACGAATCGAGCAGCGAAAGATACTCAGCGGAGATTCCAGTCTCGATACCGCGCGCGCGGCGGCGGATGCGTTCCATCAACACATCCACAGGGGCTTTGAGGTAAATAAGCAGGTTGGGGGCGGGCAGACTGGCCACTACCAGGTCAAATAAACGACGGTAAGCCAGGTAATCACGCTCATGAAGGTTATCGAGGTGATGCAGGGCGCGGGCAAAAATGTACGCATCTTCGTAAATCGAGCGATCGAGGATTACCGAACGAGAATCCCCGGCCAGATCGAGATACTGGCGGGCGCGGTGCCCCAGGAAATAAATTTGCAGATGGAACGACCAGGTTTTCATATCGGCATAAAAATCAGACAGGTAGGGATTGTCCGAAACCGATTCGTAACCGGTTGTCCAGCCCAGGCGCGCGCCAATCCGCTCAGTGAGCGAAGTCTTGCCCGCGCCAATGTTTCCAGCAACAACAATCAGACGTTTGGTCATAGTGAGTTTGGGATAGAATTAAGGATGAAAGGTGGAAACCTGTTGCAACCTGATTTTACATGAAACGGACAGAATTGACAGGCCAGGTACAAATCTCTTATGACGGAATACATTCTAAGCGGACTCTTACTCGGATTCGCCGCGGCAGCCCAACCGGGGCCTTTTCAAACCTATCTTATCGCACAGGCAGTCAGCTATGGCTGGCGCAAAACCTGGGTCGCGGCCCTTGCCCCGTTACTCAGCGACGGGCCGATCATACTGCTGACTCTCTTCGCCTTGAACCAGATTCCCACCTGGTTGCAACGCGGATTGAATGTTGCTGGCGGACTCTTCATCCTATATCTGGCCTGGGGAGCGTTCAGGAAATGGCAGGACTTCGGCAGCCTCGAAATTGGGACTGCTCCCCAGGCCGGCCATAGCCTGCTAAAGGCGGCTTTTATGAACATGCTTAGCCCGGTTCCATATATTTACTGGAGCCTTGTCACAGGGCCCATACTGCTGGCGGGCTTGCATGTCTCGCCGCTGCACGGGCTGTCCTTTTTGTTATCGTTCTATCTTGTGCTGGTTGGCGGATTCCTGGCCTTGATGGCAATCTTCAGTGCCGCCAGCCGCCCTGGCAACCGCGCCAACCGGATTTTGATCGGCATTTCGGCTGTGGTCTTGGCCGGATTTGGTGTTTTCCAACTCTTGCGCGGACTGGTGCCGGAACTTTATAAAATGTAGGGTAAAAAGGCTGATTTGCGCCGTTATTACCCTACAAAGCCGGATAGTTCCGGTACTGGTCGGTTGGCAGGATTGATTTTCGACAAAAATTGTTCTATACTGGTATAAATTTTTGATTGCTTTGTAAAATCAATGCTCTTTTCGTTTATTGCTGCTCAGGAGGTTCCAATGCAAGAGAGACGCCACGCCCAACGACGCAGATTCGGGTATTACATGCCACTTGTTGATGATAAAACCCAGGAGCTTGTAGGCCACCTTGCCGATATTAGCAAGGACGGTTTCAAGCTGGATAGCACGGTTCCCATTCCGGAAGGCAAGACCTACACCTTGCGGCTGACCTTGACCGGCGAAATTTCGCACAAACCTTGGTTTAGCTTCAACGCCCGCAGCAAATGGTGCAAAGCGGATGATGTCCAACCTAACAGCTACTATGTCGGGTTCGAAGTCGGCAGTATGTCTCCTGAAAGCGCTGAGATTTTCAAACGTATCTTCGAAAAATACGGCTCGTAAGACAAAAAAGGAAACGTAAAAGTCCGCCAATTGTCGTTGGCGGACTTTTTATTGTAAAATTGGCCTATGACCTTCAAACTTGTTCGTTTTATTATTCGCATTGTCATGAAACTAATTGCCCGTATCGAGGTGCGCAATGCGGAAAACATCCCCAGCGGCAACTTCATCATGGCCAGCAACCACCTTGGCCGGCTCGATTCAGCTGTCCTGCTGTATATTTTTGACCGCGAAGATATCATCATGCCGGTGGCTGAAAAATACAAAAATCATCCCATCTTTGGAGTCATTGGGCGGGCTGCCAACGCCGTCTGGCTCAACCGTTTCGATACCGATTTTCACGCCCTGCGAGAGATGCTCAAGCGCATGAAAGAAGGTGGGATGCTGGTCATCGCCCCCGAAGGGACGCGCTCCAAAACCGGCGCGCTCCAACCGGGAAAAGCAGGCGTCTCATACCTGGCCGCCAAGAGCGGGTATCCGGTGCTGCCCGTCGCATTGACCGGCACTGAAGACCGGTATGTAGTCGAGCAGCTCAAGCACTTCAGGCGCATCCACATCACGGCTACGGCAGGCAAACTGATGACCCTCGAAATGCCGCAGGGCAAGAACCGCGAACAAATTCTGGCCGACCAAACCGAAGAAATCATGTGCCAGATCGCAGCTTTGCTGCCCAAAGATTATCACGGCGTATACGCTGACAATCCGCGCCTGAAGGAACTGATGGAAAATGCGTAACTTTGTGCGCGGACTGATCCGCCTGATCTTCAATAGCATCGCCAGATTTGAAATCCGCGGCAAGGAAAATGTCCCCGAATTAGGCGCTTTTGTAATAGCAGTCAACCATATTGGCATTATTGATATTGCCATGTTTCATTATGTCTTCGATCGCTACGACATGTTCATCCCGGTCGGCGAGAAGTGGGAGAAAACCGGCTGGATCCGCTGGCTGGCGCAAAACCTGAACTTTCTATTTGTAGACAGATTCAACCCCGATCTGAAAGCCCTGCGCAAGATGATCGCCCTGATGGATTCAGGCAACTCACTCGTCATTGCCCCCGAAGGGACACGCTCCAAAACCGGGGCTCTGATCGAGGGTAAACCCGGCGTGGCCTACCTGGCTGCCCGCTCCGGTTTTCCGGTCGTGCCGGTCGCCATCACCGGGACGGAGGATAAAGTCATTTTCGGCAACATCAAACGCCTGCGCAAATCTCCGGTCACCCTGACGGCAGGCAAGCCTTTCACTTTGCCGCCCATCCCGCGCGAAAACCGCGAAGAAACCCTGCAAGCTTTCACCGACGAAATCATGTGCCAGATTGCCGCCCTGCTGCCCGAGCGCTATCACGGCGTGTATGCAGAACACCCGAGATTAAAAGAGTTAAAAAAAATAAACACGAAGGAAGACCAATAAAACCTTCGTAGCCTTTGTGTTTAAGGTTTTTGCCCTACGCCTCCGCGACTCTGCGTTAAAAATTACCGGTAAACCCCATGCAAACCTCCCCCGCCATCCGCCGCATCCCCCGCCAGTGGTTTTTCCTGCTCGCCCTGCTGATCATCCTGGCAACCTTTCCCCCTGAAATCTGGTTCCTGCTTGCAGGCCGTCTTACCGACTTTGCGGCCATCTTCCTGGGCATCTTCATCGAGGCCGCGCCTTTCCTGCTCTTCGGCACACTCGGGTCAGGACTCGTCGAAGTCTTTTTCTCGAAAGACCTGCTGGCTCGCCTGGTTCCCAAACGCGCCCTGCCGGGCAGCTTGGTCGGCAGCCTGATGGGACTGGTCTTCCCGGTCTGTGAGTGTGGAGTCGTGCCGCTGACCCGGCGCATGTTCCGCAAGGGACTGCCGCTCAGCGCGGGTGTGTCTTTCCTGCTGGCCGCCCCGGTGCTCAACCCGATCGTACTCTTCGCCACCGCTTCCGCTTTTGGTTTCGGATTGATGCTCGTCTTGCGCGTTGCCCTCAGCATGGGCATCGCCGTCAGCACCGGGATGGTCTTCTCCACCGCGAAATCGCCGCTCGAAGCGCTAAAACCCATCCCTGGCGCGACCTTTCTCCCTGTAGAAATCCCCACAGTCGAAACCACCGCCCCCCCTCTGGCCGATCGCTGGCGGCAGGTGCTAACCATCGCCCTCGACGAATTCTTCGAAATGGGCCGCTACCTGGTGATCGGCGCCAGCCTGGCCGCCGCCATGCAGACCTTCATCCCCCAAACCCTGCTGGTCGCCATCGGTCAGGGGCCGGTCGTCTCGGTTTTGGCGATGATGGCCCTGGCTGTGCTGCTCTCGATCTGCTCAACCGTAGACGCCTTCGTCGCGCTTGGTTTCATTGGCATCTTCAGCCCCGGCGCGATCCTGGCCTTTCTCGTCTTCGGCCCGATGGTCGATATCAAAAGCGTCCTGATGTATGCGCGCGTCTTCCAACTGCGCCCGCTCATCTACTTAATCCTGATTCCCTTCCTGCTCAGCCTGCTGGCCGGGATCATCGTCAACTACACCCTGCCCGGCCTATGAACCCTCGCACCTACCGCCGCCTTCAAGCCATTCTGGCGCTCGCCCTTGGTTTTTACCTGTTCAACGTCATCTCGAACGGCAAACTTTACCTGTATATCAACATCCGTTTTGCCTGGCTGACCGTACTCGGCATGTTGATCCTGCTCGCGCTGGGCGCAAATATGCTGGATGTACTGAGACGTACCCGCCCCGAATCTACGGATGACGACCCCGGCCACAGCCACAGCCCCGAACATGACCACGCGGATCACGCAGAACCCTCGGCCTGGCCGCTGGTTCTGCTGCTCATCCCCCTGCTGATCGGATTTCTCGTCCCGGCCCGGCCGCTCGGCGCGGAAGCCGCTTCCAGCCGGGGCGTGACCGTCAGCGGCGCACTCGCCTCCGGGGAGGTCTCCCCGCTCCTGCTCCAAACCGGTCCCGACCAGCGCACCGTGCTGGATTGGATTCGCATTTTCAACACCCAGACCGACCTGGAACAGTACGAAGGCGAAACCGCCAATGTGATCGGATTCGTCTACCGCGACCCGCGCCTGCCCGCCGATCGATTCATCGCCAGCCGCTTCGCCGTTACCTGCTGTGTGGCCGACGCTTTCGCCCTCGGCATGCAGGTCGAATGGCCCGAAAACGCCGGGCTGGGCGTGGACGAATGGGTGCAGGTCAAAGGCCCGCTGCGCATCATCGAGCAAGACGGGCGTAAAATCCCGCTCATTGTGGCCGAATCGGTGCGGTCCGTCGAGGCGCCGGCCCAACCGTATCTCTTCCCATAAATGAAACTCTCGCGCCTCGATAAAATTGCCCTGACCCTGATCGCCGCGCTGACAGTCCTCACCCTGCTGGTGGCGCTGGCGGGCAACCCATTTGGCCTGCAGGCTTTTCTCGCTGAAGAGAAAACCGGCGCCTGGGGCCCAGTGACTGTCGAATTCAGCGCCCCCGTCCGGGCGGAGACGGCGCAAATCGCAATCGGTATCCAGCCCCCGGTGCCGGGCGTGTGGACGGTGGCTGCGGCAAACAGCTTGAGTTTCCGTCCCGCAATTCCGTTCGAAGCCGGAAAAAACTACCTGGTCATCCTCCAGCCTGCCGCGATCGGCCAAAGTGGCGAAAAATTACGCAGCGAAACGCAGCTCACCTTTCAGGTTCGCTCCCCCGCGATCCTGTATATGCCCAATGGCGAGGGAATGCGCGAAATCTGGCGCGCCGAACAGGACGGCTCGGGAGCCGTGCAGCTTTCGCAGAGCGGCGGCCAAATTTTCGACTTCCACGCCAGCCGCGATGGCGCAAAGATCGCTTTTTCCACTCGTAACGAGCAGGGCGGCTTCGACCTGTGGACAATGGATCGCAACGGCGGGAACGCCCGGCGCAGCCTGGAGTGCGGCCCAGACCGCTGCACCAACCCGCGCTGGTCACCAGATGGCCTGTTGCTGGCCTATACCCGTGAAAACGCAGGCCTGGGAGGCGGATTGGGCGCGCCGCGCGCATGGGTCATTGATACGAACGCCAACCAGACCCGCCAGGTTTACGCAGATACACAAATCATCGGCTACGGCCCTGCCTGGTCACCGGATGGAAGCCGGCTGGCAATTTACGACGCAGTCGGCGATGGTGTGCGCGTGCTGGAAATCGCCACAGGCGCAGAAACCTTCCTGCCCACCAGCACCGGTCAGTTCGGCGGTTGGTCGCCGGATGGGAATCAAATGTTTTACACCGCCATCGAAAGCGACGAGAACGGTCCGCGCACAGCCGTCAAACTGGCAAATTTCTCCACCGGCGAAGTCACCACATTCCTGTCCAGCAAACTTTACGATGCTTTCTACAATGTCCCCGCCTGGGCGCCGGATGGCAAGTATATCGCCCTGGGAATGCGCCCCGAAGACGGCAAAACTGCATCTGGCATCTGGATTGTGACCCTGGCGATGCTCGGCGGGCCGATGATTCCCGGCCAGGCCGATGCCACCGATGGTTTTTACAGTTGGGACGCCAGCGGCGCAAAACTGGTCTTCCAGCGCACCCCACTAAAGGGGCAATACCAACCCGATATTATGTTGTATGATATGAACACTGGACAAATCTCACTCGTGATGGAAAACGCATCCTGGCCGCAGTGGATTCCCTAATTCAGGAGATAAAAATTGGAAACACCTGACCCAGGTATATCTGTGCAAAATCAGGATCAGAAAGATATCACCATACTGGCGATTATCTTAATAATGATCTGTTGTATCAGTATTGGTGTATCCGCTGGCGGTTATTATATTTACGAGCAGTATACCGAGGCCCAAACCATCAGCCAGACCGCCACAAGCCAATTTATGGCCACCAAGATCAAGCAGGATACCAATGCCCAGGCAACCGTCCAGGCCCAGGCCACCGCCACAGCCCTGGTACTTAAGGCCCGATCCACCGCGACAGCCCAGGCAAAAATAAACCTGCTTGCAAGTTATTCCTATTACGATGCTTTTGATGGCAATCTCAATGAATGGCGCGAGGAAGAAGAAGACAATGATTTCTGGCTTGGCCGCACCAGCATCGAAAACGGCAGGTATTTATGGCAGGTTGACGAAGCCAAGGATATTTTTGTTGCCTGGGCCGATTTTACAAACCCAGGCGCGCTGACAGATTTCGATGCGGCTGTGCTCGCCCAACGCACAGAGGGTCTGCCGGAAAATGTTTGCTACGGGATGCTTTTCCGAAAATCTCTTGACGGCATTGACCCGGGTTCTTATATTTTTTCAGTTTGCGAGCACGGGTATTTTTCCATTCTTTATTACGATGAAAACGCAGGCTGGGAAACGATCCAGGATTGGACAGAAACAACAGCCACCTACGAGGACCAGCCAAATTTACTTGAAATCAGCGCCCGTGGGTCTGACTTCACTTTATTCATCAACAGTCAGCAGGTCGCCCAATTTAGCGATGACCGTTTGAAGGATGGTTACATTGCGCTTTTTATCGATTTTTACGAAAAACTACCGGGCGCTGTCTGGTTCGACAATTTTGCTTTGCAGCCGCGCTAATTTTTTATTGAGCAGGCTGCGGTAAAATAAATCAGACACTAACTTTTAGGATAGGAGAGCCGCCATGCCCACCGATACCCGCCGCGCCAACCTGGAAACACTTGCCGCCTGGAATGCCAATGCCGCCGCCTGGGATGCAAAGATGGGCGAAGGTAACGATTTCGTTGAAATCCTTCAATGGCCTGCCATCTTGCGATTGCTCAATCCGCAGCCCGGCCAGCACATTCTCGATGCGGCCTGCGGCAACGGGCTGATGTCGCGCCGCCTGGCCGGTCTGGGCGCAAGCGTGACCGCCTTCGATTTTTCATCCAACCTGGTTGATTATGCCCGCCAGCGCACCGCACCCGAACTCCCCATCAGCTACTACGTTCTGGATGCCACCGAACCAACTGACCTGGAATCGCTGTCAAATTTTCAATTTGATTCCATTCTGTGCAATATGGCCTTGTTCGACATCGCCAATGTCGAACCGCTCTTCCGGATCATACCGCGCATCTTGAAACCCGGCGGAATATTTGTCTTCACCCTGATGCACCCGACCTTCAACAACCCAACATCCGTTCACATTCTCGAAGAAAGCGACCTGGGCGGCGAAATCGTCACCCAATACGCCATCAAATCCAGCCGGTATATGAGCCAGTTCCAGGCCTATGAGCTGGCCCTGCGCAACCAGCCCAAAGTACAGCTTTACTTCCATCGCCCGCTCGACTATTACCTGAATCTCGGTTTCCAAAACGGATTTATTCTGGACGGCTTCGAAGAACGCGCCTTCCCGCCCGAAATCCCGGCCGGTAACCCGCTTGGCTGGGGCGGACAATTCCACGAATTTCCGCCCGTACTGGTTGCCAGAATGCGCATCTCGACCCGCAATGCCTGAAACCTCCATCTACCTGCACATCCCCTTTTGCGTCCACCGCTGCGCCTACTGCGACTTTAACACATACGCCGGGCAAGAAGCCCTCATCCCGGCCTATATCGAAGCGCTGATTCGGGAAATTGAAAGCGTCGCCGCCCGCCGGCCTGATTCTCTACCCGCGCATTCGATTTTCTTTGGGGGTGGCACACCCTCGCTCGTCCCAACCCGCCACCTGCGCGCCATTATGGACGCCTTGCGCCAGGCCTTCGCGCTGACCGAAAGCATCGAAGCCACCCTGGAGGCCAACCCCGGCACGGTGACGGCTCAATCGCTGGCTGAAATGCGCGCCGCCGGGCTGAACCGGCTCAGTTTCGGCGTCCAGTCTGCCAACCCCGGCGAACTGCGCCTGCTCGAACGCGCCCACGACTTCTTCGACGTCATCCAATCCGTGCAATGGGCGCGCCAGGCTGGTTTCGAAAGGCTCAACCTCGATCTGATCTACGGCCTGCCCGAACAAAGCCTCGAAAACTGGCAAAACTCCGTCAAACGCATCCGCGACCTGGCCCCCGACCACATCTCGATGTACGGACTGACCCTCGAGCACGGCACCCCCTTCGGACGCTGGGCCGCCCGCGGACTGTTGCCCATCCCCGACCCTGACCTGTCTGCCGAAATGTACGAATGGGCCGCCGAATATCTGGCCAGCTCTGGCTACGCGCAGTATGAAATCAGTAATTGGGCCTTACCGAGCCAGGAATCGCGCCATAACCTGCAATACTGGCGCAACTTACCCTATTTCGGATTCGGCGCAGGCGCACACGGCTCGATCGATGGATTGCGTTATTCCAATGTTTTGCGCATCAAAACCTACATCGACCGGCTGACCCCGCCCTGCTCCACCCCGGCCTACCCGCTCTCCCCCGCCACCGTCAATCAGAACCGCCCCTCGTTGCGCGAGGCCATGCAAGAGACAATGATGCTCGGCCTGCGCCTTGTAAGCGAAGGCGTGTCCGACACAGCCTTCCGCACCCGATTCGGGATCGGCATCCGCGAGGCCTTTCCAAATGAAGTGGACGAACTGACTAGTCTGGGTCTGCTCGAATGGCACAGCGACGCGCTGCGTCTAACGCCGCGCGCGCGCCTGATCGGCAACCAGGTCTTTATGCGTTTCGTCGGGGATTAATTCAATCAAAGCTAACAAAAAGGGCAGTTTCCATCCCGGAAAACTGCCCTTTTGTTTTACAAAAAGAGACTAACTCATCGTCAACGCCATAACGGCCTTTTGGGCGTGCAGGCGATTTTCGGCTTCGTCAAAGACCACCGACTGCGGGCCATCCAGCACGCTGGAGGTGACTTCGATGTTGCGGTCGGCGGGCAGTGGGTGCATGTAGATCGCGCCGGGCTTGGCGACCTTGAGCTTGGCATCGTCCATGATCCAGTCTTTGTACATATCCTGGAGTTTTTTGCCTTCGACCTTGTCGGTGGTGGTCAGGAGCGGGCCCCAAGACTTGGCGTAGATCACATCGGCGTCTTTGCAGGCTTCAGTCATGCCGTCTTTGCTGTCGATGATCTCAAAGCTGGTCCCGGCCAGTTTGGCCTGTTCTTTGGCCTGCTCGACAATCTCGGGCATGAGCGGGAATTCGGGCGGGTAAGCCAGGGTCACATCCATGCCAAAGCGCGGCATTTGCAGGATCAACGACTGTGGCACCGAGATCGGCTTGAGATACGAAGCGGCATAAGCCCAGGAGACAACGATCTTCTTCTTGCGCAGATCACGGCCCTTTTTCTCCATAATGGTCATCAGGTCGGCCAGGCATTGGAAGGGGTGGTAAACGTCACATTGCATGTTCAGAACCGGGGCGCGGCTGGATTTGGCAACCGCGTTCAGGTAATC
>JAKLPV010000187.1 GCA_022013685.1 Anaerolineae bacterium | reverse complement strand
ACCAGAGAAAGAGTGCGTGGCAAATCAGGCGTCCAGCCTAAAGAATAAACTGAAACTACCAAATCAAAATAGGATTCTGGTATTCCTGGATTTTCATCCATTGACGCTAAGAACAATTTGGCTGGAATATTTTCCTGGGTTAAATAATCCTTTGTGTATTGAAGTTGTTCTTGAGATATATCAAGTCCCCATAATTCGCTTGCTTGTTTTTCTTTCCACAAGTAATAAAGCGTATGCCCACTCCCGCAACCTAACTCCAAAGCGGATTTTCCTTTTAGGTCATCGATCAACTGCAATTCTGGCTCAGTAACCGAGAGTGGTCCATATTTGGGCAATGCAGTGCCACCATAAAATTGTGGGGCGACAATGTCCCAACCCTTCTGATTGATGGTCAATATATCTTTTCTGGTGATGGACATTTTTTCTCTTTATTGCGTAAGGGGCAAGCCAATGGCAGGAGTTACCGGTAGGGCGGGATTTGGCGGGAAATGCTCCGGAGCGAACCCGCCAAAGGCCCAGAATCCCCGGAAGGGAGGCAACGCCCGCCCTTGCCCGCGTGCAGGCCGTGTTGGGCGCGTTTTGCAAGACGGTTTAATCTTTGCTCTCATTTAGCACTGCATGTATTGGTGCATATCAATAGGTGCTTTTCCACATTGTGATTATAACTTTTGAATATTGCCAGAAACTACTTCTTACAACCACTATTTCCGCTGATTAATGGGTATATATGTAGTATTCGCCAGTCGCTATTTTCCTGTTCCAGAAAAGCACTCAGCCCAGCTATCTTATCGTTATAACCATCCTTATAGTGAATGACACCGTGAATTGCGATAGTTTTTCCAAGAGGCAGATTGAAAGTATCGCTAGGTTTGGTCTCCATTGATTGGGGATAACTACCGGGAACGGGGGGGGTGCCAGGATTACCTGTATCAAATTGCACCATTAGACAGTCTATTTTTTCATATCCGGTATAAACTTCAAAATTTTCATCTGCTAATGCCTTTTTAAACTCTGCGATAGGAAAGTTTTTTTGAGCACGAGTAGCGAAAAGACTATATGCCTTCTCAATGTCCCTATTATCCATTGCGCTCATAAATTGGTTCACAGTGTTATTTGCGGCTATTATATCTATGCCGTACATAATAAAAAGAACAAAGACTGCTATGAGAATTACAGCAAATATGGTAATGCAACCCTTCATTAGCACTTTCATTTGTAGGTACTCTTTCCTGAGAGTTTGCTTGCGATATCTAGCGCCCAACTATGTTTTATACAGACCGCGCCTGCATAAAGACAACACAGAATTATCACCGTATCCCGCATATGCAAATACTATACGATGAATTTTTCTTTTTGACAACAAAAATTGACCATTGCAAATGCGCGATAGCCTGGTCGGCTTCATGCCGTATTGGGCCACTCCTTATTGCGTTTCTGTTTTTCGCAGCATCAACAAGGAATCTCCTTTATCTGCGTACTCCAGAAAACCACATTTCCGGTATAGCCTTATCGCGTGGTTATCTTTTGAAACCATGAGACTTAGTTTTTGAATGTTGTGCTTTGACGCATGTTCAATCAACCATGCAATCATTTTCTCCCCAATTCCCTGGCGCCGATAGTTTTTATGGACTGCGATTACGATTACAGGTACCGTTTCATCCATATACCCCCTGATGCAATTGTCATCCGTGTAGAATCTATACCAGGCCGCCCCGGCTGGCATTGAATCAATAAGAGCAACTACCGCAGCGTCTCCATCCCTTTTACCCCAGTCAACAAGCGCATTATTTACACCTGGATCGGTGAGGCCTTCTTCGAACGAAGGTTTATCTGGGTTGGGCCGCCAAAACACTGCTTCATAAAGCATTTCTCTCAGAAATTGTATATCCGATGGTTTTGATTTTCTCAAACGCATATCCATTTTTCCCTTGATTGGCTATTGCAAATGTTCGGTCAGGTTGCCATCCGCGAGCAGTTTGCGCATCGTTTCGATGTGCGGATACATGACTTGATCTCTTTCAATGAAGGCGATCTGCTGGCGGATCAAGGCATAGGCTGGGGCTGTGCCCTGTCCCATTTTTGCATCCGGGCCGAGCACTTTGCGGCGGAAGTCGATGCCCTGCGCGGCCGAGAGCAGCTCGAGCGCCAGGATGGTTTCGACATTCCCGGCGATCTCGCGCGCCTGGCGGGCGGCGGCCGGCCCCATGCTGACGTGGTCTTCGATGTTGGCCGAGGTCGAGATCGTGTCGACGCTGGCCGGGTGCGCGAGCACCTTGTTTTCGGAGGCCAGCGCGGCGGCCGTATATTGGATCAGCATAAAGCCCGAGTTGACCCCGCCTTCGTCGATCAGGAAAGCCGGCAGCACATTCTTGTTGCTGGCCGCATCCACCAAACGGGCAATGCGCCGCTCTGAGATATTTCCCAGCTCAGACAGGGCGATCGACAGGTAATCCATGGCGATCGCCAGCGGCTCCCCGTGGAAGTTGCCGCCCGAGATGACTTCTGCGTTGTCGTTTTCGTCGAAGAAGATCAGCGGGTTGTCCGTGACCGAGTTCAACTCGATGCTCATCACCCAGCGCGCGTAAGCGATGGCGTCGCGCACGGCTCCATGCACCTGCGGGATGCAGCGCAGCGTGTAGGCATCTTGAACATTGAGCGGATCGTCCGGGCGGGTAAAGGTCGAGCCTTCGATCAGTTTGCGCATGAAAGCGGCGCATTCCACCTGGCGCGGATGTGGGCGGGCGGCGTGGATGCGCGAGTCAAAGGCGCGCGGCGTGCCGTGCATCGCTTCCAGGCTGAGCGCTCCGGCCAGGTCGGCGGCGGTGGCCAGTTGTTCGGCCTGATACGTCACCAGCACACCCAGGGCATTCATCAGGGTTGTACCGTTGGTCAGCGCCAGGCCTTCCTTGGCGGTCAGGGTGACTGGCGTCAGTCCGGCCCGTTTCAGGGCTTCGGCCCCGCCCAGGCGTTCATCGTGGTAAAAGGCTTCGCCCTCGCCGATCAGCGGCAGGGCCATGTGCGCCAGCGGAGCCAGGTCGCCGCTCGCGCCGAGCGATCCCTGCTCCGGGATGAGCGGGTAGACTCCGCGGTTGAGCAGTTCGAGCAACAGGTGCAGGGTTTCCTCGCGGATGCCGGAGTGTCCCTTGGCGAGCGTGTTGGCGCGGATCAGCATCATGGCGCGCGTGCTGGGCTGGTCCAGCAGTTGTCCGACCCCGACCGCGTGGCTGACCAGGATGTTGCGCTGAAGCTGCTCGACCAGGGCCGGCGAAATGATCTTGTCCTTGAACGCGCCGAAGCCGGTCGTGATGCCGTAGACGATCTCGCCGCGCGCCACAAAATCCTGCACGGCCCGCGCCGCGCGCCGCACACGAGTCCAGGCTTCTGCGCTGATCGATACTTGAATTTCAGGCTGGTGGGCAACGGCCACCACGTCTTCGATGGTCAGCGATTCGCCGTCCAGGGTCAGTTGATGAATGGGATTGGGCATGATCTTCTCTTTTTTGTGGGGTGGCTTGCTTGGCAAGAATTGTACCCTTCACGCCCGCAATCTGGTACACTTTTGGCATGAAATCGCTCACAGAATTTTTTCGAATTGGGGTTGGCCCGTCCAGCAGCCATACCATGGGCCCTCGCCGCGCAGCGGAGATTTTCCTGCGCCGCCACCCGGATGCGTCTCTTTTTCGGCTGACCCTGTTCGGCAGCCTTGCGGCAACCGGCAAGGGACATCTGACCGATCTGGCGGTGCTGGCGGTTTTCCCAGTGGGCGCACTGGACCTGGTCTGGAAACCGGACGAGAAGCTGCCCGACCACCCGAACGGGATGCGCTTCGAAGCTTTCTCGGCGGACGGGGCGCTGCTCGAAGCCTGGGAAGTCTACAGCATCGGCGGCGGCGCCCTGAGCGACGGCGGACAGCTTCCCAAATCGCCGCAGGTGTACCCGCTGACAACGATGAACGCCATCCTGGCGCGCTGCAAACAGTCCGGGCAGTCGTTATGGGAATATGTCGAAGAGTGTGAAGGGGATGCGATTTGGGAGCACTTGCAACTGGTCTGGGATGCCATGCAGGCGGCCATCGAGCGCGGTTTGCAGGCCGAGGGTGTTTTGCCCGGCGGGCTGGGAATTGCGCGCAAAGCCTGGTCTTTTTATCGCAAAACCAATTTGTCGGGCTCGCATTTCCAGCGCCAGGGCATTCTGGCGGCCTATGCGCTGGCCGTTTCGGAAGAAAATGCCTCGGGCGGCAAGATCGTGACCGCGCCGACCTGCGGCTCCTCGGGAATTTTGCCTGCGGTTTTGCGCTACCAGCGCGAGGTGCTGAAGTGTTCGGACGAGTCGGTCCTGCGCGCGCTGGCAACCGCCGGGCTGATCGGCAACCTGGCCAAGCACAATGCCTCGATCTCCGGTGCGGCAGTCGGTTGCCAGGGAGAAGTGGGGGTGGCCTGCGCCATGGCGGCCGGGGCGGCCACCCAGTTGATGGGCGGCACTGTGCGCCAGGTTGAGTATGCCGCCGAGATGGGCCTGGAACACAACCTCGGCCTGACCTGTGACCCGGTTGGCGGGCTGGTACAAATCCCGTGCATCGAGCGCAATGCCTTTGCCGCCGGGCAGGCCCTGAACTGCGCCGACTACGTGCTGTTCACGGATGGCAGCCACCGCATCTCCTACGATGAAGTCGTGGCGGTCATGCGTGAGACGGGTCATGCCCTGCCGTCACTCTATCGTGAAACCTCGACGGCCGGCCTGGCGACGATCTATCGCACTCCGAAACAGGAGTAAGTAATTCAAAAACCACTAGGACTTACGCAAAATACAATTTTCAACAGGATGTACAGGATAAACAGGATGTTTTTCTATGTCGTTATCCTGAAAATCTTGTCCATCCTGTTTGTCTTGCGTAAGTCCTGACCACAAAATAAGCGCCGGGTTTGGCGCTTATTTACTTATCGATAGGGTTGGAATTGCGGCAGCTTGGCCGGATCGACGCGCTGCATGCGTTCGCTGGCCGGGCTGATGAGATGGAATCCGCCGTTGCGGTGCAGGAGTGGGATGCGGCGGCGCTTTTCGGCAAAAACTTCGCGCATTTCCTCGGAGCGGGCCGCGTAATTGTCAAATTCATCCTGGAACAGGGCAAACAACTTGTCGTGGGTGGCGACGAATTCTTCGCGGTAGGCCTGGCTGACTTGCCCGAGGTTGCCGATGACCCAGCAGCTGTTTTCAAACTCCCAGTCGTAGGACAGGCCCAGGAAGCGGTAGTCGGAGGTGACATACGGGAAAAACGGGAACTGACGGCAGCTCAACAGGCGGTACGGGCGCTGACAGGCTTGCGGTCCCAGGCAGGCCAGCAGGATCATCCCATCTGGGACGGAGGCTTCGAGTCGCGAGCGATCTTCCGTGCTGGACGGGTCTTCTGCGCATTCGTCTCCGCGCCACGGGTGCCAGAGATCGGTGACCGGTTCGAGGGCTTTCCACTCGCTGGTGTGGGCCGCCGGGACGGCTGCGCAAATGTCGCAGCAGAAAGGTTTGCCGGTCGGGTTGTGCGGTGCACACATTTTGCCGCAGTCCAGCCCGGCAATGGGCACGTTAAAATTAGTATACAACTCGTGGATGTCGGCAGAATTAAGATCGGCGGGGGAGCGCAGGATACGGTTATTCATATCCAAGGATTATAGCCCACTCTCGATTGCGCGCCCTGCCGGGAATCAAAAACCCGGAGAGTAAATTTCTCCGGGTAAAAATAACGAAGGCCTGGTTTTATGCCGCGTCGCTGACCAGCCAGTCTTTTGCTTCTTCGATGTTTTCAAATCTTTTTGGGAGATGCCCAACGAACTGGCCAAGTGTATCAAGGATGATGCGCCGGGCGTGATTGGATTCGATGACCAGGGCACTTTTTCGAAAATAGGGGGCCGCCATTGGGGCGTTGCCCATCAGCGCCAGCAAGGCGTTGTTGTTCAGGTGTGTGCCACGCAGGTCTGCCACAGCCAGAACAGAGTTCCTGGGTTGTTTCTGAAGCAAAACAACCAACGACTCCAATTCGGCCCGAAGTGCATCGTAATTGTGGGTCAGGTTTGCGACATCGATAAAGAGAATCTTTTTCCCTTTGTGTTCAATCCATTGCGATCTCATTGCGCCCTCATTGCGCCCATTATAAATGACAAAGCCGGGTTTTTGCTGCACAACAGGGGCTTTTCGTTCATAACATGGATTTACTTGTCGGAGTTGCCGGGTTGCGCATGTGAACAAAACACGCGGAGATTTTTGCTCTCCACGTGTTTTGTTCTTCAAAATTCGACCGGCTTCTTATGGCGCCGCTGAGTTGGCAATTAAGAGCATTTCTTCTTGTGATAGCCCGGGAGTAGATTGCAGCCCGTATTCGACCCCGGCCTTTTCCCAGACCAGCAGGTTGGCATATTGCGGCGCGACCTGATTGTTCTCATCCACATAGGTGGATAGGCGCAGGTTCTCGACCCAGAGTCCGTCCACGCCTTGGACTGTGATCTCGACGACCGACGACTCACCCACCGGCAGGGTTTGGGAGGCAGTTCCAGGCTGGTACACGGTCTGGCTGAAAACGAGATTTTGTTGCCCATTGCTGTAGGTGGTTGTGACACACGTAAACGGGTTATTGGCGTCGGGCAGGGTTACATAGCGCGCCATCAAGTATAAATTTCCGGGGAGATTCGCGATGTCTGCAACCCGGAAACCGGCCTGGGTGGAGGCTTCCTCCAGCGTCAGAAGCGGAGGGGCCTGCCATTCGACCGGAATCGGGCTGGAGGCCGGGGTAACGGTTGGCGTCCCGCTGTTGATCCTGGTTTCGAATTGCTCGGCGTAGGTTGGCTCGTGAGTGATGAACAGGTTCCCAATTTTGAGAATCAGCGCCTGGGCATAGGCGCGCGCCTGCGGCGAGAAGGCAAGCATAAGGGTTACGGAGAGGGCGGCCAATGCAAAACCTGTCGCCCAGCGTTGCATAAGTTTGGCTTGCATGGGGGCATTGATCCTTTGATAGAGCGCGTTCGCAAATTTGCGAGGCGGCGGCTCTTGAAAGTTTGAGAGAAATTGATCATTCATGGGAATCATCCCATTCTGCGCGCAGGGATTGGAGCGCGCGATGCAAAATCACACCAACGTTGGATTCTGATAACCCGCTGAGAGTCGCGATGGCGCGGTTGGTGAGTCCGGCGCCGTATTTGAGAGCCACCAACTCTCGTTCGCGCTCTGCAAGCCGGGACAGGAGGAGATTCAGATGCCGCAAATCGGCCTGCTGCTGGAAGGTCTCCTCCGGGCTTTCGTCTGTGGTCAGAAGCTGGATTTGATCGAGTTCCACTTCCGCCTGCGGACGACGGTACTGATCGATGGCCACCCGCCGGGCAATGGTGAACAGCCAGGTGCTGAAGGCCGCAAGGTCGCGGCGATAGCGCTCCCGCTTTTGCCAGGCTTTTTCAAAGGTTGTGGCGGTCAGGTCCTCGGCCAGGGCGTTATCGCCGAAGCGGTAACGGAAAAAGTTATATACACGCGGCAGCTGTTCGCGGTAGAGTGCTTCGAAATCCGCGGCGCTTGCCGGGGCGGCAGACCAGGGCCAGAGTTTTGTGCGGGTGGACATCTTGAATAATTATACGGGGCAGGTGAGAAAGTATTACAGTAAAAGCGTGAACTTTTTTCAGGTGTTCATCGTCTATAGATTAAGGGCTAAAATAGAAAAGGAGTTTATGATGAAAATTTTGTTTGTTTTGCTCACAGTTTCCGCATTTATTTTGCTTGTCGGATGTCAATCACAAGCGCTTCCCACTGAAGAACAAAAAATTCTGATCTCGACACCAGGAGAGCAGCTAGTGCCAACTTCCAAACCTGTTGAATCCACACAGACAACTGCTGCGCGGCAGATTATTCCTCCGCCAACCAACCCACCTGAGCCTGATGCCGTTGCTGCTGTTGGCACCGCGCCGGTTCAAATAGTTACTCCCGATGCGGATACCCAAAACCTGATTCGACTCGCAAAAGAAAATTTGGCGGGCAAACTCAATATTGATGGTGATCAAATTCAACTTTTAGAAATAGGCGCTGTCATGTGGCCGGATTCAAGCCTGGGCTGCCCACAAATGGGGAATATGTATACCCAGGTTGTCACCCCCGGGTTCCAGATAAAACTCGAGGCTGCTGGCAAGGCATATGTTTATCATACCGACAATAAGGATCGAATCTTGTTGTGTCAACTTAAGCCGGGGCTGGAGAATTTTTCTTCTCCCTGAGGTAACCTGCGCCCAAAGGCTACGGCATAAATGGGGGTAGCATGTTTGTAATTTGGCAAAAAAATTGGGCTGGCAGAATTTCTCTGCCAGCCCAATTTGTAACTTGTTACGGATGTTTATGGGCGCGCAATGTCAAAGACAGGGGATGTCCAGGTTTCCCAGTCTGCGGAATTCTTGGGATTGCCCAGTGCCTTGAGAACAGAAAGCTTGATTGTGTACTGTCCATTTGGTACAGTGAACACCTTTTTATGTTTCACTGTTGTGGTGCCGTCCCAGGCAAACGCGTAGAAGCCGGTTGTTGTGCTATTGCGAACCATATATTCCAGTTCGAAGATAGTTCCAACGGATTTTCCTGTAACTGCATCAAAGGCTTCGAGCCGGAACAAGCGTGATTGATGATCCAGATGCACAAGAACGTAGGGCAGATCGCCGTCTACAAGTGTAAAGGTGGAAACCGTATCATCGTAGTACTGATCAGTCAACAACGGCAGCCCGTAAGGGGCTGTCAGCACCTGAATCGACTGGTAATCACCCACAAAGCCGGCAAACGGGACGCGATATACCTGGCCGCCCTCGCGCGGGGTCAGGATGATATAGCCACCGTATTGGCCCTGGTCTGGTTCGCTTGGGGCGGTGATCGTCACTTTGATATCTTCATGGCGGCGCCCCTTGAGCGTTACGCTGGATTTGTTGAATGTAACTTCAGCGTCGGAGCCCCAGAAATCTGGCGTTATAACTCCGCCTGTAGAAATGGCGTTCTCAAACGATAGGTCATAGGTGATGGTATCCCTGCTATTGTTGGTGATGCGCAGTTTTTTCGTTACGGGGCCATCTTGGCTTTCGCCCAGTGCCAATTTCCCTGGCTCGATGCTGGTTGTCGATAGGATGGCGTCATCGATCTGCACGATCCCAGCTCCCTGACGATGAACGCTGTCCAGAATTCCGTAGCTGGGAGCGAGCGACCACAAAGCAGGCTCAGAACTGTTTTGCAGGATGCTGCGCACATCTGCCGCTTTGGTTTTTGGCCTGGCTTGCAGCAAAAGCGCAACTGTCCCGGCGACATGCGGGGATGACATGGATGTGCCGCTCAAGGTAGCATAACCACCCTCCTCCAACGGATAGGTCGAATAAATATTTCCGCCTGGGGCGCCAATGTCGGGCTTCAGATCAAGGTCAGGTGATAGACCGTAGGAACTGAACGAAGAAATCAGGCCGCCTGTTGGGCTGGGGAAGGATGCCATTTGGTCGGTCCAGTTCATAACGATGGGCGCAGCCTGGGCGCGGATGAAAACGCCATCGGCTTGCGAAATACCGACCACCGGCACATCTGAACCGAGTGGGGCGCCGAGCGTACCATTGAATACACCGGCAGCATTGTTCGAAATGAGAACAGCTACTGCGCCTGCATTGATTGCGTTAATGGCTTTGTCGCCAAATGCGCAAGTGCCGCGAGAAGCCAAAGCAACCAAGCCTGTCAGGTCAACTTCAAGGGGTGAACAGGCCAGGCCGACATCCACAATTTCGCCTGTCCCGGACGTGGGCGTGGGAGCTGAGAATGACATGGTGACATAACCGATTTGAGCACCGTTTACTTCCAGGTAAGGCAGGAAAACATCGGTATTGTCAAACGAAGCTACGCCGATGACATTTTCGCCAAGTCCTGGCGCACCAGCTGCGTACAGGCCGTTTGCTCCGCTGTTGCCGATCGAAGCGACGACAACCATACCCTTTTTAACTAGCCGGGAGGCGGCAACGGCGGTGGGAGATTGAGGCCATTCAAACGCTGAGCCAATGCTCATGTTGAGAACTTGCATTTTATCTTTTAACGCGCGTTCCATGGCTGCCAGCATGATATCGTCAGACGTTGAGCCATCACAGCCAAATACACGATATGCGCCAATGGTTACTTCTGGCGCTACTCCTTTAACAACCCCATTCGCGCCGATAATACCGGCTACATGGGTACCGTGACCATTACAGTCATCGGGAAAAGGATCGGGGGATGGAATGGGGTTGTAACTGGGCGAAGTATCATCGGCGTTATATGCATCGCCGACGAAATCCCAACCCTTGGCCACGCGACAGCCAGCTCCAAAACAGCCTCCCAAGTCGGGATGATCGTAATCGACGCCTGTATCCATCACCGCGACTTTTATCCCATTGCCTGTGTAGCCTAATTCCGATTGCGCTGCATCGGCTCCAGTCATGGCAAGCGCAGAATACAGGGCGGGATCAAGAGACGAAGGTGTTGTCTGAGGCGCATTAACAACCATAACCGGATAAATAGCTTTGACGCCTTCTATGCGGCTCAGTTTTCCGAGCTCGGATGTTGTTGTTGAAACAGAGAAGCCATTCCACAGGCTATCATAACTGAAACGTTCCTGGTATTTGATTTTTTCTTTTTTTGCTTCATCTCGAAACTTTTTGTGTTCGTTATCAACGCCTGTGCTTGTATTCCCTTCTGAAACTGGCGCTCCAGCTAATTCGACGAACCACAATGTTGGCGTTTCATCCGTCAACTCTCCTGTTTCAGCGGATGGGTCTTGGACGAGCGGTTCCAATGGCCCAACTTCACTTGCGACAACTGGAGCAAAATTCGCGAGGGCCAGAGTAATGATTAAAAGCGGGAACAGAAATTTCTTGGTCATGACTTCCTCCGATGGGTTTTTGTAAAATGCGATTAATAGTTGCGAAAAACAGACAATCTGACAGTCAGGTACCTCCTTTGGGTATTTAATTAAATAAAACTATCAATGCGATAGCTTTCGGTAATCTGGCGGTCTGTAACTACAGATCCATGATTTTGCGTCCCTATCTCGCGATAAGTTTGCCTTTTCGGTCGTAGTTATATACTATCAATTTTGTAATGCTAATGCAATATATTTGTGGTAGTACTTAAGTTCCTATTTGTGGCCTTTATGTGGATTGCAAGAACCATAAGTGTCACTGGAATCAAAAACCCGGAGACAAAAAATCTCCGAGTTTTGTTTTTGACTTGAGTGCTGAGCGCTGGCTGCTACTGGTTACTCTCCAACCACCCGGCCAGGGCCTGGACCGGGATGCAAGGTTGGGCGTCGCCCTGGCGGCCGGAGTTCCAGGTCAGGATCAGGTCGCGTTTGGCGCGGGTGATGGCGACGTAGAGCAGGCGCAGGCGTTCGCGGCTGTAATCGACCCGCGCGCGCAGGCTGGCAGCGCCCTCCTCGTACCAGTCGTATTCGCCGGTCGAGAAAAGTGCATTCAACTGGGCCAGGGCCTCGGCTTCGAGGTTCAACCCGCTGCGCACGAACCACTTCTCAGAAATATAGCGATCGTAGGGTTGCAGGGAGGGGAAGTCGTAGTTGTTGACCGACATCAGATAGACCCGGTCCCATTCCAGGCCTTTGGCTTTGTGCATGGTGGTCACCACCACCTTGCCACGATGTTTTTCAGGGTCGAACCCCGAATCGTTTTCGGAAAAGCCGATAAAGCGGCGTTCGTTTTTGGCGATGACGCCCAACTCGGCGGTCAGTTCGGGCAGGCGCCAGTCGGGGTGGCCTTCGGCGGTCTGGCGCAGGACGAGCGCCAGCTTGTGCGCCAGGGCCAGATCGGCTGGCTCGCTGAAGAGTTCCTGGGCCAGGGTCAGGATCATCTGGTCGATGGGCAGAAGGGTTGTCCCCTGCCAGCGGCGGACAACTTCGCGGAAGGCGAGCAGTTCAAGCAGGATTTCATCTGCCGCTTCGGGGCCGCTCAGGGCCAGTTCGGACTCCCCGACGCCTGCCAGCCATTCGTTGGTGTTTTCCAACGCCGGGAAGAGATACTCTTCGACCTTGCCTGCCTTGCGCAACAGCTCGGCGGCGCGGGTGTAAAGCCCCCGCTGTTGATCGTCTTCGCGCCAGGCGCGCCGCCAGACCTGGTAGGCCTTGGCCAGTTTGGAAGCGGAGGCCGGGTCTGACAGATAGGTCAGCACATTGGCCAGCGCTCCGGCGGCCATGCGGGTGGTATTGGTGCTGTTGATCAGCTCGATATAGTCGATGTTGCGTTTTTTCAGGGCTTCGACCACTTCCACACCGCGGGCGTTGCGCGGGACGAGCACGGCTACCGTCCAATCGGGGTGCTCGGGCAGCCATTTTTCGATCGATTTGGCGACAGATTCGATCTCTTCGTCGGGGGTGTGCTTTTTGTTGACGATGCGGATCGCATCGGCGTCCGGTGCGGGATTCGGCTGCGGGTCGTCAGCGGCGGCAGGCTGGATGTAGGGTTTACTCAGGGCATTCCGGCAGGCAGGCTCGGGGTGCGAAGCCGTTACCCAGTCGATCAACTGGTTTGCCAGGTCAATAATATGGGGCTGGGAACGGCCAGAGACGGGCAGCTCCTCCTTTTTATCCGCTTCATTAGCAATAAAATCTTTAAGCAACTGCGGATTGGCGGTGGTAAAGGTTTCGAAAATGGCCTGGTTGGGATCGCCGACGCGCACCCAGTTGACGGCAATTTTGCGCAGGATCTCTTCCTGGATGCGCGATGAATCCTGAGCCTCGTCTTCGAGCACGTAGGGGAAGCGGTATTGCAGGCGGGCCAGGTAGTCGGGGTCAGATTCGAGCACATGCGCGGCCAGGCGGATCAGGTCGTCAAAATCGACTGCGCCGCGATAGGCCAGGGCGCGCTGATAGTCGGCGTAGATTTCGGCTCCCATGCGGGCCAGCGGCAGGTCAGGGGAGTCTGCCAGGCGCAGGCGGATGGCTTCGGGGGTCAGGCGGCGATCCTTGGCCGAGCGGATGAAGGCCAGCGCCAGGCCGTGGATCAGCTCGGGCAGTTGGCTGCGGCGCACCCAATCGCGTTTGGAGTCGTCGAGCGAGGCGTCGAAATAATCTTCGAGATCGTAAGGGTGCAAGGAGAGCCAGGCGTTGGCGGCCTCTTTGCGGATGAACTCGGCCTCGCGCTCGTCGATGATCTGGAAGTGCGCCTCCAGCCCGGCCAGGGACGGTTTCTCGCGGACGATGTCGTGCGCCAGCCCGTGCAGGGTGCGGACGCGGTAGCCGAGATGCGGGATCAGCCCGCGCTGTTCGACCAGCCCGCCGATGCGGTTGGCGAAATTGTCGACGGCCGAGTTGACCAGGGTTACGATCAGCACTTCCTGGTCGATGTTGAGCACGCCGCTGGTGATGATCTGGGCGGCCAGGGCCGAGAGGGTAAAGGTCTTGCCTGCGCCGGGAACGGCAGAAATGCCCATTTTCCCGCCGCGATAGCGCAGGATGGAGGTTTGGGAGGAGCGGAGGGTGAGGGTCATAGGGTGTCAGATTTCAGGTGCGAGGTGTTAGGTATCGTCGCAGATACACTCGTTCATCTGTGTGATACTTCTCTTGGTTACGAGGCAACGTACCACAGCGGGCGGTTTTTTGTCATTTCGAGCACAGCGAGAAACCATTTTGTTTTCGAAAGTCAGCACATGATTTGCTAACATTATATTATGTCCGCATCTAAAATTTAGGTCTGGCCCAACAAGAATTAGGCCTCTAGGGCGGTCTTGATGCGCTTCGCCATCGCCAAATGTGCGATGCGGGCCTGGTTGAAGGCATAACCAAACAAGAGGTCCGGCGCTTGCAGGGTGATTTTGACGTGGATGTGCAAATCGCCCTCTTTTTGGGTCAGGCTTGTATGGTTTGTGACCGTGGTATTCGGCGATTGGAAGGCCTCGGTCAGGATTTCGTTTTCGCTCACGCGTAAAATATCGGCCTGGTAGCAGATTTTGAAGGCAAATGGTCCCCATTTGAGCTGGTCGGTGATGAAATAGCGGCGCAAAACGCCCTGTGGGGCCGCGACCTGTTCGACATGCACAATCAGCGGGTGCAGGTCGCTGTGCTGGTTGAATTCAGACAGCAGGCGGACGGCTTTTTGCGCTTCGCAGCGCACAGTAATATCGTAGGTGAAGGAATCTTGTTTCATTGCAGGGTGCTCCTAATTTGTCAAAGTTCCGGGGTTTTTCGCGCCGCGCTTACCCAGACGCCATCCCCTGGTATGGTGAAAATCCAGGGGTTGGCCGATTTTTCTTTGTCCAAATTACGATTTTTTATTGCCGCAGATGCTATCATTATACAAGGATTGCAAACTGGAAATGCAAGCTTCTTTGCCTGTTGGAAAATTGCACTGATGATATGAAAGGAAAAACCCATGCGAAAAATCCACTTACTTTTTCTGCTGACCTGCCTGCTTCTGGCCAGCTGCGCCCCCCGGGCCGATTTCGACATCCGCGGCGAGTGGGACTATACAATGACCTCTGACGATGGCAACACTTATGATGCCGGGACGATCACCTTTAGCGGCCAACCCGCGCAAGGAACTTACCTTCAGTTCAATATCTACCAAATCGAATACGAGGGCGGGTATACTGTCAACGGCGCGGATCTGGAGCTGACTGGCGATGAAACCTGGCAGGGAACGATTGCCGATGCCAATAGCATGAGTGGCTCCTGGAGCCACGAGGACGGCGCTACGGGTGTATTCTCTGCCACTCGAAAATAAACCTGCTTAAAAGGATAAAAAATGAAACGACAGTTCTTGATCATGCTTGTTATGCTTACCTTTCTGGTTTCCTGTGGCCCGGCGGGACCAGTTGCAACAGTGGCACCAGCCGTGCCCACTGCACCTGTTGCCACGCCCACGACCACACCGAATGTGCTCAGTGTTGACCCAGAGATCGCTCTTGGCCCTATCAGCCCATACCTGTATGGAACAAACTACGGCCCGATGCATGCTGTTACGCTGGAGATGATGCCGCTGGTCGAGCAGGCCGGGTTTAGTGTCCTGCGCTTTCCGGGCGGGGCCTGGACGGACGGGGTGGACATCAAAAACTTCCAGATCGACCAGTTCATGGCTTTCTGCGAGCAGGTGGGCGCCATCCCGACCATCAGCGTGCGCTTGCTGGATGGTAAGCCGGAAACAGCCGCCGAGCTGGTGCGTTATACCAACATCACCAAGAAATATGGCGTGGTCTATTGGAGCATCGGGAATGAGCCTTCGATTTATACCCAACTGAAACAAGCGAATTACGATTACACAACCGAGAACCTGAATCGCGATTGGCGTCCGATTGCCGAAGCCATGAAGGCGGTCGACCCGACCATCAAGTTGATCGGGCCGGAAATCCATCAGTGGAATGATAGTTACGAGACCACCCCCAAAGATTCCGCCGGACGGGATTGGATGACCGAGTTCCTGAAGGTCAACGGTGACTTGCTGGATGTGGTTTCCGTCCATCGCTATCCGATGTATTCCCCCAACAATCCGGTGACCGCCCAGTCTTTGCGCGAGAATACCCGCCGCTGGGTCCGTGAAATCGAATACCTGCGCAGCCTGACAACCGAAATTCTTGGCCGTGAACTGCCAATTGCCTATACGGAGGTCAATTCTGATCCGACCAGCTCAATTCTTCAGGAAGCCTCGCCGGATTCTTTCTATAACGCCATCTGGTACGCCGATGTGCTCGGCCAGATGATGAACACCGATGTTTTCATGGTCAACCAATGGGTGCTCTCGCAGCGCAGCACCGGGCTGGGGTTGTTCAACGGCAACAATATCCGCCCAACCTTCCATGTTTTCCCTTTGTATAAGAACTTTGGCAGCGAGCAGGTGCATGCCGCATCGGGTGTGGCGGATGTGGATATTTTCGCCGCCAAGCGCGATGACGGCGCGTTGACTCTGATGATTATCAACCTGTCTGACATCGAACAGCGCCTCCCGCTTCAGGTGGCGGGAATGGAATTGGCCGAGGCCGAGGTCTGGCTGCTGGATATTGATCACAATGCTGAAAATTTGGGGATGCAAGCCTTTGCGATGGACGGTATCGTGACTCTTCCGGCGCAGTCGGCTACGCTCTATATCATCAAATGAAAGGCCAAGCCAGGTATTGTCCTTGGCGCAGCCTGAAAGGACTCATCTTTCCGCTTGGAATGTATCGAAAAATGCCAGCAAATCTCCCAGCCTGGCATTTTTCAGGTTTGGAAGGATGAGATCTGCACTTGCGAGCCTGGATGCCGGGCCAATACCGATTGTCCAAAAATTTCCTGCGCGAGCGGATTCTATCCCTGCGGCGGCATCTTCCACCACGACGCATTCTTGCGCGGCGAATCCCAATTGACCGGCGGCATGCAGGAACAGGTCGGGAGCAGGTTTTTGGCGCTGGACACTGCTTCCATCCGAGACGGCGTCCAGTAGCGACGATATCCCCAGGCGCTCGATGACTTCCCGGGCGTTCTTGCTGGCCGAGCCAAGACCCGATTTTAAGCCTGCCGCGCGGATTTCATTGAGCAGTTCGCGCGCGCCGGGCAGGAGATCCGCCGCTGTGATTTCGCGGACGAAGTTCAGGTAATAGTTGTTCTTGCGCTCCATAAATTGTTGTAACTGCTCTTCAGGATAAGTACGGCCTTTGAGCATGAGCAGCAGCGACTCGCGACGCGGAATACCGCGCAGGGCTTCGTTTTCCTCGCGGGTAAAGGCCACATCGAGTTCGTCGGCCAGGCGTTTCCAGCCGCGGTAGTGATATTCGGCAGTGTCGGTCAGTACGCCATCCAGGTCGAAGATAAAGGCTTTTATTTTCATGAGGTGTTTCCATCCAATAGGTGCGTAAATAGAAGGGGCTTTGGGATAAAGTCCCGAAAAAGGAACTGCCATTTCTGAGCCTCAGAGATGGCAGTTTTGTTGTTTCCCCGGTAAAGCGAGTTAGCGATTTTCAAGACGGACGATATGCTGTTGTCCGTGCAGGTAAAAGCGGAAGGTGAGGCTCTGCCAGTGTTGGGGCAAGTGTGGATGGGTCTCCCAGCTACCGTCAGCATGGATACGCAAGCCACCAAAGCCAAAGACCACGGCCTGCCAGGTTCCGCCTGCTGAGGCGGCGTGGATGCCGTCGCCGGCGTTGCCGCGCACATCGCGCAAGTCGGCGCGGGCGGCGCGGATGAAGTGCTCGTAGGCTTCTTCGACATCGCCCATCAGGCAGGCGACAATCGCCTGGATGGACGGCCCCAGTGATGAACCGTAAGTGTGGTCGGTGCGCGGAGTGTAGTAATCGTAGTTGGTGCGAATTTGTTCATCGCTGTATTCGTTGTGCAGCAGATATTGCATCATCAGCACATCCGGCTGTTTGAGTACTTGATACTCGTTGGCCGCTTCAACACCGAAAATTTCATGCATCGAGCGGGTGCGCGGTTCATAATCGGCCAGTTTGATATCCTTGAGGGCGAAGAAGCCATCAAACTGTTCGATCAGGCCGTCTGGCTCAACACGCATACAGATTTTCTCAGCCACATCCTGCCATTTCGAGAGTCGCTCCGCGTTCAAATCGAGCGAACGGGCAAGCTCTATCGCTTTTCCTGGCTGGTTGTTTTTCAGCCAATCGAGTATGGCCAATCCGGTTTGTAAATTCCATTTAGCCAACCGATTGGTGTAAGCGTTGTTATTGTTGTGGTCGTGGTATTCGTCCGGGCCGATCACATCGCTGTAGGCGTAACAGCCGCGTTCGGGTTGCCATTCGGCGCGGGCGGCGAAGAATTTGGCGGTATCCAGCACCAGTTCGGCGCCGCGCTCTGCGAACCAGGTATCGTCGCCGGTGGCGCGCCAGTATTGCCAGGCAGCATAAGCCACATCGGCAGAGATGTGAAGCGCCAGGTCACCGGTCCAAACGCGGGCAAGTTTCTTTTTGTCGTGAAAATCGGGCACCCAGGTTGGTGTGACTTCATCTCCGGTGGCAGCGCTTTCCCAGGCAAACCAGGCTCCTTCATACCCAGCGGCGCTGGCTTTTTCGCGGGCAGCAGGCAGGGTCAGGTAGCGATAATCGAGCAGGTTGCGCGCAATCTGCGGCGCTGTGTAGGTAAAAACCGGCAGCATGAAAATTTCGGTATCCCAGAAGGCGTGGCCTCTGTAACCAAACCCGGACAGGGTTTTTGCGCCGATATTGACGCGGTTGTCGTGACGCGGCGCAGCGATCAGCAACTGGAACAGGCTAAAGCGGATGGCGATTTGGGCTTCGTCGTCGCCTTCAATGCTGACCTCGCAGCGCTCCCACTCGCGTTCCCAGGCCTGTTTTTGGGCTTCGAGAGCCGCATCCCAGCTTTGGGGCCGGGCAGCACGCTCGAGCGCCAGCGCCAGTGGATCATCGCTGTCGCGCGATGTTGCAATGCCGACAAATTTTGTGACGGTCACGGTTTCACCGCGCCGGGCCGGGAACACCTGCCGCAGCGTGGGCACATTCTCCACATCCCAGTAATCAGGCTGAGGGGAGTCAAATCCGCGCAGGCGCATGGCAAGAGCCAGAGCGATGCCGCTTTTACGGGTGCGGGTTTGCAGGCAGACTGTCTCCCAATTTTCCCGACGCTGGCTGACGTGCAGCCAGTGAGTGAGACCTTCATTATCCATGTTGCCGTTGAGCGCGGCCCGGATTTCGATTTCGCCGTCGAATTCGGGAATAACCTGGCAGCGCAAGGCCAGCAGGTGTTCGTCGGCGAGCGAAGCAAACCGCTCAAAAAGGAGCGTGGCAACGTGCCCACCTGGAGATTGCCAGCGCACACGGCGGGTTAGCAAGCCGCTGCGCAGATCGAGCTCACGCTGGAAATCGAGAATCGTTCCGCGGGCAAGGGAGAAGCGTTCGCCGTTGAGCAGGATGCTCAGGGCCATCCAGTCTGGCGCGTTGGCCAGCTCGGTAAAAACGACCGGCGTATCATCAAAGACGCCATGAACAAAACTGGCGCGGCTTTCACCCGGGTATCCTTCTTCCAGCGCGCCGCGCGTGGAAAGATACCCATTGCCGATGGTAAAAATGGTCTCTTTGTGATTTTGTGAAGCCGGGTCAAATGAGTTTTCAGTAATTTTCCACATAGTCGGTAATTTTGATTGGTATCCTGACCTGCCCTGCCGCGACAACAGGGCAGGCTGTTTGGAGGAGAAACTCAGCCTTCTTTCGAGCCGGTGGAGGCGATGCTGCGGATAAAGTAGCGCTGGAAGACGAAGAAAATGATCAGCATGGGCAGGGTATTGAAGAGTGACCCTGCAAGCACGACCGAATAAAGGGTGTAATACTCGCCGCGGAACCATTGCAGGCCGATCGGCAGGGTGAAGAATTCAGGCGAGCGCAGGACGAGCAGCGGCCACATGAAGTTATTCCACGCACCCTGAAAGGTCAGCAGGCCGAGGGTCAGCAGTTGGGTCTGGCTGATGGGCAGAACGATGCGAAAGAACGTCCCCCAGCGCCCAGACCCGTCCATCATGGCGGCTTCTTCGAGTTCCTTGGGGAAGGATTTGTAGAACTGGGTCATCATAAAGACACCGAAGGCATCTGCAACCCCGGGCAGGATGACCCCCATCGGGCTGTCGATCAGGTTGAAACCGGTCGGGATGGTTAACTCGCCCAGCGAGATTCCCCCGCGAATCAATCCCGGGCCGATGATCAAAAATTGAGGGATAAGCGTAACGACACCCGGTATCATCATCGAGACCAGCAGCATATTGAAAATGAACTTTTTGAAAGGAAATTCGATGCGGGCAAAGGAGTAGCCGGCCATCGCGCAAAACAGGACTCGAAAAAGGGTCACAACCACAGAGATGTTGATGCTGTTAACCACCCAGCGCGGAAAGAGATCGAAGGTCTCGAGAATGGTTTGGTAGTTGTCAAACGTAAAAGGAACCGGCCACCAGATGGGCGGGGTATAAGCATCAACCACCGGCTTGAGCGAGAATACCAGGGTGAAATAGAGCGGCGCGATGGAGAGCAATGTCCAAAATATCAGGATGGCATAGAAGATCACTTTACGAACCCGGGTAAGGACAACTGGCCATTCAATGCCGGGCGAGCGGGAAGCAGAGGAGATAGACATATTTCGCCGCCTTTAACTTTCTGCCGAAGAGCCGCTGCCTTCAATGACGCGGCGCTGGAGAATGGTGATGATGAGGATGATAAAGGTCAGGACAACTGCCAGGGCAGATGCCTGCCCCATTTTGATGGTGGTATCGCGGAAGGCCCATTTGTAGATGAGATAGGTAACAGTGGTGGTGCTGTCGAGCGGGCCGCCGGCGGTCATGACAAAAATCTGATCAAAAACCTGGAAGCATCCGATGATGCCAACCGTTACGACAAAGAAAATCACCGGCCTGATCATGGGGATTGTGATGTAGAAAAAGGTCTGGACAGGATTGGCGCCATCGATCTGGGATGCTTCGTAGATGGATGCTGAAATATCTTGCAGCCCAGCCAGGAAAATGAGCATCAACGTGCCGCTGGTGGTGAAGATATTCATGCCCATGATGACGTAAAAAGCCGTACGCGGGTCATCCAGCCAGTTAACCGACAGGTTTGTAATCTGATTGAAGATGCCTTGCGGTGCAAAAATCCAGATGAAGATGAGCGAAATAACGACCGAGGAAGTCACCGATGGCAGGTAGAAGAGCGTGCGGAAAACGCGCTGGAAACGAAGTTTCTGATCCATCGCGAAGGCCAGTATCAGGCTAAGGATGGTTTGAAGCGGAACGACGATCAGAACGTATTTGAAGGTATTGGGCAGGGCTTTCTTTAGGAACAGGTCATCGTCAAAGACACGCAGATAACCTTCCAGCCCCCACCACTGCGGTGGTTTAAGCAGGTTGTAACTGGTGAAAGAGAGATAGACCGCATAAGCCAGCGAGACGATGCTGAAAATTGTAAAAATAATCAGCCAGGGAGAAATAAACAGGTAACCAGTGATGGCCTCGGAGATTTTTTTGTTCTTGATGCTAACGTTCATCAGATACTCCGTTTTTTGGGAGAAATCGGACGGGCTGCCGAGCCGGGCCAGACAGCCCATCCGAACTAGAAACTGCGCCCGATTTACTTCATGGCCTTGCGGATGGCTTCAGCAGCCTGTTGCATTGCCTCGGCCACAGCCTGGTTTTCCTTGAAGACACGCTCGAGGGCTTTGCCCATTTGATCATTCACATCCGAGCCGACCGCACCCCAGAAGAAGGGCTGGGCGCCGTTTAAAGAACCGTTGAAGATGGCGGCCGAATTTGGATTGTTTTTCAGGTAGTCACTGTTTTGCAGGGATATGCGCGAGGGCAGGGCAAATCCACTTTCAAGAACTGTCTGCTGGCTGGTTTCGTTGGACAAGAACTCGACAACTTTCCAGGCGGCGTCTGCATTCTTGGTGTTGGCAGAAATTCCCCAGGCAACAGTGAAGATCAGATTGCCTTCACCTGCCGGCCCGGCGGGCGGCATTACCACACCGTATTGGGTTGTTGGGAATTGGTCGCGCAGGTAAGGGATCAGCCAGCCGCCTTCATAAACCATGGCGCACTGCCCCTTGCCGAACAGGGTCCCTTGCCAGCCCTCGCCCAGGTCGGAGGGCAAAGCGCCGATGCCTTCTGTGCGGAACGAGGTGTAGAACTCGGCAGCGCCGACAGCAGCGTCGCTATCCAGGGTGGTATCACTAAAATCAGCGCTCATGACTGTGCCACCGTTTTGGAAAACAAAGGCGGGGAAACGACCAGGGTCAGGAGCGGTGCAGAAGCCATAAATTGGCCGGTTGGGGTCGCTGGTGTCGGTCAGGGCCGCAGAGGCGGCTTTCAGGTCGTCCCAGTTCCAATCGTCGGTGGGATATTCCAGGCCGGCCTTATCGAACAGGCCTTTGTTGTAGAACATGCCCAGAGTATTGAAATCCTTGGCGATTCCATAGGTGGTGCCTTCATAAGTAAAGGCATCCATCAATACGGGGATAAAATCATCGCGCTGGGTGCTGGTCGAAGCCATCAGATCATCCAGGGGCAAGAGTACATCGTTGGTAGCCAGTTCGAGCCACCAAAAAATGTCCACGTAGTAGATATCTGGTTCGGTGCCTGATGCGATCGAAGTCAACAGGGCTTGTTTGTAGTCACCAGTGATCGGTTCATACTTGACCAGGATATCGGGGTTTTCAACCGAAAACTGGTAGAGCAGCGATTGGAGCAGGGCGGTTTCAGATGGGCTGGAAGCCCAGCCGGAAAGGCGCACGATGGTTTTTTCTGCAGGAACTTCGACAGGGACTTCGACGATCTGGGTTTCTTTGACAGTCTCCACGATCGTCTCGGGGCTTGGCGCGCCGCGGGCGGCGAGCAGTAGCGCAACCATGAACAAGAAAGAGAATACTTTGTAGAGCGATTTCATCTTCTTACTCCTTTTATTTTTGAAAGTAACTTGAAATGCATGCAAAAAGCGGATTTTTATGGTAAAAGTGAGTAACCCTGGTTTTGGAAAACGAAATTCACCTCCTTCGTGGTTGTGGAGTTCGAGAGAGCAGCGCATGACGCCCGCAAAAGTGACCTGCACTGCTCTGATATGTCCGAGCCGGGGTATTTTTTATGCAGAGGCTCGTACGATAAGCTGTGGGGAAAGAAGAACCTGTGTTTCTGAGAGTGGCTTTCCTTCCATTTGTGAAACCAAAATTTCAACACACTTTCGCCCGGCCTCGCGAATGGGCTGACGCACCGTTGTGAGCGGGGGAAAAAGATATTGTGACATGGGGGCATCGTCGAAGCCGACAATTGCCAGATCGCGGCTAACTTCGATGTTTTGCTCTCTGGCTGCGTGGGTTGCGCCAATGGCCTGAGTATCGTTTAGCGCCACCAGGGCGGTTGGACGTTCATCTGCTGGCAAGGCAAGCAGGCGCAAAGTTGCTTCGCGCCCAAAATCAAATGTTCCTTCGCCGCGCTCGATCCAATCCGGGATAACTTCCAGCCCTGCTGATTGCATGACTTCGAAGTAGCCGCGCATGCGTTCATTGCCAACGCGTGAATCGTGCGGCCAGGCAATCGCTCCTATCCTTTTGTGACCTCGTTCGATCAGGTATTGGGTTGCCTGGCGTAAACCATCCGCTCCATCCACATCAACATAGGGGAAGTCAAGTTCGGGGTTGGAACGACCAAAAGCTACAAACGGGAAATGTCGCTCAAGCAGAAAATCAATCCGTGGGTCGTTGTAGTTGACGCTTGATAGCACAAATCCATCCACTCGCCCGGTATCAATCAGCTCGCGATAATCGTCCACTTGATCCTGTCCCTCGCGGAATGGGAAAGGCAGCAGGTGATAGCCCGCCGCCTCAGCTTCGCGTACCATGCTGCTCAGGAACTGGTCGAGGATGTGATTGACCTGGTCTGGAGATGTTTGCACCCACGAATAGCCGATCATAAAGCTGCGCCGGGCGCGCATGTTGCGCGCAATTTGATTGGGGCGATAATCTAACTCTCGAGTCGCATCCATGATGCGCTGGCGGGTTTCAGGGGCAACTTGCAACTGCCCGTTCAGGACTTTCGAGACGGTCTGGTAGCTGACGCCGGCGTGCGCCGCAACCGCTTTTAGAGTGGTTTTCGTAGTTTTTGTTGACATCGTTTGTTTGCCTATTTTAGCGAACGTTCGCGCGAACGTTCGCTAAAATAATACAACCTTTTAAAAGACTTGTCAAGTACTTATTCAGGCACAAATACTACAAGCCCGGATCTTGTGAAAATAAACTTAATTGGGAAAATGGAGTGGTGGTTTATTCTCTGGTTCAGGCTATAATTGCGCCGAAGAAGGCCCCGGCAAAAGCCTGCTTTATTTTGATACAGAAAGGATTCGCCTAAAAAATGCGCCGAACCTTGATCTTTTTATTTGTGAGTTTGTTCTTATCGGCTTGCGCATCCCAAAGCTTGCCTGCTACGCCCCAGGCCACCATCGCGCTGAAGGATTGCGCCCTGGTTTCGCCGCGAGGTTCGCAAATGGATGCGCGCTGCGGCTCGCTGGCTGTTCCTGAAGACCGTGCCAATCCGGCTGGGAGACAAATTGTGCTTAATATTGCAGTTATCCCGGCGATCAAGCGCAACCCCGAGCCAGATGCACTCTTCCTGCTGGCTGGCGGCCCTGGCCAATCTGCCATCGAGGCTTTTCCGGCCATGTTGTCATTTCTGTTTAATGTCCACGAAGACCGCGACATTGTCTTGGTCGACCAGCGCGGTACGGGCAAGTCGAATCCCTTGCGCTGTCATGACCCTGAAAACGAATCGCTGACCGATGAGCAGGCGCTGGAAGAACTCAAAACCTGCCCTGAGCGCCTGGATGCTGACTTGAGCTTTTACAACACCGAAATTGCCATGACCGACCTGGATGCGGTGCGCGCTGCCCTGGGCTACGAAACCATTAATCTGTACGGCGCATCCTACGGGACACGCGCTGCGCTGACCTATCTGCGCCTGTTTCCGCAGCGAGTGCGTACTGTCACCCTGGATGCGGTGGTGGATGCTGATTTTGTCATGTTTATGGATTCGGCCACAGACGGCCAGGCTGCCCTCGACAAGTTCTTTCTGCGCTGTGAAGCCGACCAGGCCTGTGGCAGTGCGTTCCCAGATCTTGAAGCTGAATTTTCCGCCTTACTCACCCGCCTGGAGCAAAACCCGGCAGAAATTACTATTCCGCATCCCCTGACCAACAAGCCGCTGGATCTGACCGTTACGCCAGAGTTGGTCGCCGGCATGGTTTTCAATACGCTTTACGTTCCAGACCTGGTTGCCAGCCTGCCCCTATCCATCCATGCCGCCTATGCGGACGAGAATTATGTGCCGCTGATTTCGCAAGCCTTCATGGTCAATGCGGGTATATATGACGGTATGTTCTATGCCGTAACCTGCACCGAGGACGCTCCGCTGATTTCCGGTGCCGAAGCCGCCCGACGCAGCGCAGACAGTGTCTTTGGCGACAGGACGGTGGATTTTGCTGCTGTATGTTCAGAGTGGCCCAAGGGTCAGGTTTCAGACGCGTTCCGCGCCCCGCTTCAATCAGATGTGCCCGTCTTGATCCTCTCTGGCGAAGCGGACCCGATCACGCCGCCGCGCTATGCCGAAAACGTGGCTGAAAACCTGGAGAACGACCTCCATCTGGTTTTTTCTGGCATGCGTCATGGGAATCTTTCCAGCCGCTGCAGCGCCAATACCTTCACAAAATTCCTGGCGAACGGTTCGCTCCAAGACCTGGACACCTCCTGCGTGGCGGGCATCCAACCCCCACCGTTCTTCGTCGATTTTAGTGGTCCCCTCCCGTAAAGGTCTCAAATGATACAAGTCCAAAATCTCTCAAAATCTTTCGGAAAAGTAAAAGCCGTTCAGCAAGTTTCCTTTTCCGCATCTGACGGACAAATTACCGGCCTGCTCGGCCCAAATGGCGCCGGAAAAAGCACAACCCTGCGGATGCTTTATACCCTGCTCAAGCCGGATAGTGGTTCGGCGCAAGTGGATGGTTTCGACGTGTTGAAAACCCCGCTTGAAGTCCAGCGCCGGATCGGGGTGTTGGCCGATGCGCGCGGGCTGTATCCGCGCCTGACAACCCGCGAGAATATCCGCTACTACGGGCGTTTGCACGGCCTGGGCGGCGAAATGCTCGAAGGTCAGATTAACGGCCTTCTGGCGATGCTCGATATGCAGTCCATCGCCGATCGCCCAACCGAAGGGTTCTCGACCGGTGAAAAGCTCAAGGTGAGCATCGCCCGCGCGCTGGTGCATAATCCGCAAAACGTTTTGCTCGATGAACCGACCAATGGCCTGGATGTGATGAGTACGCGCGCCATGCGCCAGTTCATTCAACGGCTGCGTGAAGATGGTAAATGCGTTTTATTTACCAGTCATATTATGCAAGAGGTTGCTGCGTTGTGCGATCAGATTGTCATTATCTCGCACGGCGAAGTCTCTGCAAGCGGCAGCCCTGATGATTTGCGCCGCCAAACCAGACAGGAAAACCTGGAAGACGCCTTTGTCGCCGCCATCGGCTCGGCAGAAGGATTGGAGCGATGAAAAAGATTTGGGTAATCATCGAAAAAGAAATTCTTGACAACCTGCGTGATTATCGCAGTTGGACAACGGGCGTATTTTGGGCCTTGTTCGGGCCGCTTATTTTGGGTGGAATGATCATGCTGCTCGGCAACACCCTGCGCGATCGGGTCGAAGAATCGTTGCGCCTGCCGGTCTTGGGTGCAGAAAACGCTCCCAACCTGATCGCCTTCCTGGGGCAGCAGGATGTTATCGTTGAAGCTGCGCCTGCCGACCCCGAAGCGGCTGTCAGCGCTGGCGACATCAATGTCGCGCTGATCATCCCGTCTGATTATGGCGAAAACTTCTCTGCGGGCGAGACGGCGCGAGTGCAGTTGGTTTTCGACAGCACACGCCAATCGGCGATCACAGACATTCGACGAGCACAAAACCTGCTGGAAGGCTATAGCGACTATATCGGTTTACTGCGACTAACCTTGCGCGGAGTCAGCCCCGAAGTGATCCAGGCCGTGCAAGTCGAGGAAGTGGATACAGCCACTCCCCAGAGCCAGGCCCTGGTCTTTCTTTCGATGCTGCCATATTTCATCATTTTTGCCATTTTCAATGGCGCAGCGCCGGTCATCACTGATGCGACAGCGGGGGAGCGCGAACGTGGCTCACTTGAACCCCTGCTTATCAACCCGTTGCCACGTGGATGGTTTGCGCTTGGTAAAATGCTGGCGGCCATCCCCTTTGCCAGCCTGAACCTGGTAATTACCCTGGCCGGTTTTGCGGCGATTTTTAATATCCTGCCCGTGGAAAAAATGCTTGGCGTTCAGATCAGCCTGGATGCTGGCGCGTTGGTTGCCATCTTCTTTGTCTGCCTGCCGATTGTTCTTCTGGCTTGCGCCATCCAGACACTGATCGCTTCCTTTACAAAAACCACCAAGGAGGCCGGAACTTACCTGCCGTTTGTGGGCTTGATCCCGGCCCTGCCCGGCATTGCCCTGGCTTTCCTGCCGGTCAAGCCGGAATTGTGGACGATGCTCATCCCCACTTTTGGTCAGCAAATTCTGATTAACCAGTTCCTGCGCTCTGAGCCAATTGTGGCTTCCAACCTCATCATTTCTGCCTTGATAACGCTTGTGTTTGCGGCTATCTGTACCTTTGGTGCGATCAAGTTTTACGAGAATGAGCGGATTGTGGTTGGGTAAAAACACTAAAGACCTGCCACTGTCGGGGCAGGGATTTCTCCTCGCTGGGTCTCGACAAGCTCGACCGCCAACGCTTGTCGAAATGACAAAATGAGCAGGATACAACGTTTTCCGAGATGCACCCATGTAACCTATCAAGGTATTTAGAGACACAAGAAATCGCATTGCCGGAGTTGCGCAGTGCGGTTTCTTGTGTTGTATTTCAGGATCACCTTATGAAAAGCGGCAAGGTTTAGCCGATTAAGTCTGAAGTCTACGGTTTTTGCCCTCGAAATAAGCCATATTGGCACAGGCCTTTGCGAAAGGCGGAGTCAAAACGCAGAATTGTATAGGCATCGCGGGTGTTTCGCCACCAAATATCGGCAGTCCATACCAGCCCGCGCCCATCGCGCAGGGCCACCAGAATCGCGTCTCTCCAGCTCGGGAGGGTGGCCGCTGTCCAATCTTCGGAAACCACTTTCTGCAAGCCGTGGCGCTCCAGTAGTTGAACGCTCTCGTGAATTTCATCGAACTTTGTGTGACACCACTCATCGAGCAGATATTGAACGTGCTCCATTTCGGATGTATTAAGCGGAACTGAGCGGGTATCGCGCACATTCCAGGTGCCCATCAGCAGCCATCCGCCGGGTTTGAGCACCCGAACGATCTCGCGCATGAAGCGTTCCTTGTCTGGCATGTGGACTTCGGATTCAAGCGTCCAGATGATGTCAAAACTTTGAGCGGCGAAAGCCGGATCCATGGCGTCACATTCTACAAAGGTAACATTGCACAACCCGCTGGCGTGGGCAAGCCGGGTTGCGTGCGTGGTCTGGGCGCTAGAAATGGTGATGCCGGTGATATGCGCGCTTTTTGGCCAGCGCTGCGCCAGGTGCAAGGCGGTGCCTCCCATGCCGGAGCCCACATCCAGGATTTTTATGCGTGACGCATTCGCAACGGGATTTTCCAGGCGTTCGATGAGCCTTGGGTCAGGCTGAGCGATGCCCCAACGTACCATTTCGTCGATCATATCAAGCTTGGCGCGGATGAAATCCTTGCGCTCAGGGGGCTGGCCGTAAAACCCGGCATGTAGATGGTTGCCCCAGTAGAATTTCATTTTCTGGTCGGTTGTCCAGGTATCATAGACGCCCGAAACGGAGCCTGGTCCGCTGTAACGCCGGCTGGGTTTGCGCAAGAGTACGACGATGACAACCCCTGCTGTCAATAAGACGAAAACCGGAATGCCTATCAAGACACCAATCATTTGTGTTTCTCGCTTTCTAATAGCGGATAATAATACGTGTTGAAGCCTCTGGAAAAAAGACGAGACAGGATATTCATTGAGCTTGCTCTGAATATCCTGTCTTTTTGGGTAAATGGAAATATCTCCAGTGGAAATGCTATAGCGTGATGCCCCCATCCACCTGAAATACCTGTCCGGTAATGTAGGTGGCCTTTTCGGATAGCAGGAAGCACACCAGCGGGGCAACATCGTCAACGGTTCCCAATCTCCGCATTGAAATGCGAGATTTGACATATTCCAGTGTATCTTGATCGAGGATCGACATCATATCGGTATAGATGTAGCCTGGCGCCACGGCGTTGACGCGAATATTATGAGGCGCGATCTCGGCTGACAGCGCTTTTGTGAAACCGATCATCCCGGCTTTGGCAGCGGCATAGTTGGTTTGCCCGGTGGTTCCATACACGCCAACAACCGATGAGATATTGACAATCGCCCCGCCTTTTTGCTTTACCATCTGGAGTACAAGCGGCTTGGTGGCATTGAACATGCTGCCCAGATTCGTGTTGATGACTGCGTCCCATTGGTCGCGGTTCATGCGCGCCAGAACTGAATCACGCGTAATTCCGGCATTATTGACCAGGGCATCCACCTGTTTAAACTCCGAAATCAGTCCCTTGACCAGCTTGTCCATGGCATCCGTATCACTGACATCGCATTGTTTCGCCACGCAGCGCTGATCTGGATATTCTGCCGCCAGGTTATTAACCAGCGCTTCGGCCTCTTCGGCGCTGTTGATGTAGGTAAAAACAACATTTGCACCTTCCTGCATGGCAGTCTGGACAATTGCTTTCCCGATGCCGCGACTTCCGCCGGTGATGAGTACTGTTTTGTTGGCTAAAATGCTCAATGGGTTATTCCTCTTCTTGTTTGCTAATTCTCAGTTTTTATCGGAAGTTCGTCTTCCTTTGATACGCAAAAGAACCCCGTTCTTGGGTCCCATGGCTATGTCATGCCGAATTTCGCGTTCAATGCCCACCGGCTCAAAGTCCCACTGCGTGACGATTTCGGCCAGCGCGATCCTCATTTCGTAATCCGACAGACCTGATCCCAGGCATCGGCGATGACCTCCGCCAAACGGGAGAAACTCAAACGGGCTATAAGTCCGGCCAATGAAGCGTTCGGGGATGAATTGGTTGGGTTCCGGGTACAGGTCCGGGTCGTGGTGGATCGCCATGACCGAAACCCCCACCGAGTCCCCGGGGATTAGCGTGTGCCCGGACAATTCAAGCGGCAAAACGAGTTCGCGAGCGATCTCGGGTAGCAGGGTATGCAGGCGCAGGGTTTCGTTGCAGACCGCTGTCAGATAGGGGGCTTTTGCAATCAATTCGGGATCAGGCTCTACCCCAAGAGAAGCCAGTTCAATGCGTAAATTTTCCAGTTTGTCAGGGCAAGTTCCCAGGTCATAAAGCGCCCAGGCCAGGGCGGTGGCGGTGGTTTCGTGCCCGGCGAGCAGGATTGTGATCAGCTCGTCTCGAATATCTTCGTCACGCATTGGAAGTCCGTCTTCATAATGAGCAGCCAGCATGCGCCCCAAAATGTCATCTGTCCTATCTTTTCGAGCGCGGCGTTCGGTCAAATATTTGCTGACCCATTTTGAAAAATCGTTCTTGGCGCGGGCATAACGTGACCAGGGCGGGAACCAGCCCCTTTGCAGGGCGGGGAAGAAAATGAATAACGGATGCATGTTGCGCCATAAAGCAGTAAGTACCCGGCATCCTTCATCCAGGAATTTCCCATTTTCCGCGCCGAACACCAGACGCATGATGATATCCAGCGAGATGCTGAGCGTTGTGTCAAGCGCGCGCAAGGTTTGTCCCGGTTGCCAATGTTTTATTTTTTGATGGGTCACTTCGCGTATTACTTCGCCATAACCGCGAAAACTCTGGGCATGAAAAGCAGGCGATAACAGTTGACGTTCCCGGCGATGCTCGTTTTTCCCCAATACCCAGATCGATCCGCTGCCAGCCACCCCGGCAAATCCTTCCTTCCAGAAGGCGTCGTATATAGCCGGGTCAGCGGACAGAATTTGGCGCGCGCTGTTGGGGGTCAGTGCGATCGCAAATGTTGTCCCTAAGGGAGTAAATAGAGCGACTACTTCACCATAGCGCTTTCGCAGGGATGCCGTATAGGATTGTGGACAATTGACCAGCAGCCAGGTTTGGTATAGGTTTATGGAAAATCCATCAATGCGGGCCGTGTTTGCTTCCATTCGTTTATCCCACTTTCGATTGGATCCGGTCCAGGATGAGCGCCTCTGGCTGCGGGAGAAAACCGATTTCTTGAAGATAGCGCAAATAGGTCCCGAATAATTTTTCATCCGCCGGGTGGCAGGTAATACCAGAGCCGGCCAGCTCCCGCAGCGTCTCTCGCGTGTCATAGGTGGGCAATTGCATGCTGACATCATCCATATCATCGAGGGCCGCCTGATAAGCGAACAGGGCGTTGGATGAAAAATCCGGACTGTTGACCAACCTGTCGCGCAGGTCAACGAATGCCAACTCTTCAAACTGATATCCAAGACCACGCAAATAGGCCAGCCCATCCTTTAATTTACGGCGCGACGGGTTGGTAAGATGGAAAGCGCGTCCCAGGACATTTCGATGAAAGGCCATGTAAACCATTGCTTTGGCAACATAATCCACCGGGGCGATGTCCACTTCAATATCCAGGTCTGGGAAGGCCCCGAATTGCAGAAAACCTTTGAAGCAGGCAATAATGAAATGATCGGTAACACAGCGCCCCGTGAAGCTATCCCCGCCGACCTCGCCCGGACGATAACGCGCCAGCGGCAAGCCGCGTTCGGCTGCGTGAACCAGACATTTTTCCCCGACCCATTTTGCTTCGTCGTAACCCAGGTTGAGCAGGCCGACATGGTCGATGGGGTCTTTTTCGTAGTACGTATACTGTGCGCCCATCGGCCAGATTGCCGCAGTGGAAAGGTGGTGGATGGGCTTGATTCGTGAATGGAACGCGAACTGGATGATCTCGTGGACGCCCAGTACGTTCGTCGCGCGCAACGCTTCGTAAGGATAAATGAAATTCACATGCGCTGCCCCGTGGAAGATGGCATCCACCTCCCGTGAGAGTCTTTCGTAATCCTGATTCGTCATCCCCAGCCGCGGCAGGGTGACATCGCCATCGACAACGTGCAGGCGGTTATCCCAGGCGGATTGCCAGGCTGCGCTCTCAGCCCAGACCTGATACCGTTTCATTTGATTTTCGATACGCTGCTTGCTGTTTTCTCCACGACGCGGACGCACCAGGCAATGAATATGGGCATTGGTTGTTTTTAGAATTTCAGCAATGACATACGCTCCCAGGAAACCCGTGCCTCCCGTCAGCAGCACATTTTGAATATCTGCGACAGGCTGGTAAACGAGTCCGCGTGCGGGGGCCAGGTAGCGCGGTAATTCCGCTTCCCGCTGGAGAAATGCCATGCGCTGACGGGCCCACTCCGGGCTGTGGGATGAAACGGGGCTTCGACCAAGGTTAGCGTTGGCGGTCTCTTGGTCTCGCCGCTGGTCAACCAGCGCTGCGAACTTCCTGAGCGTGGATGCGCCAAAGAATTCGCGCATATTGAAACCAACCTGGAACTGTTTGCGCACTTCAACCATCAGCAGGGTCATCAATAGTGAATGCCCGCCCAAATCCATGAAATCGGAATCGCGGCTGATGATATTTTCTTCGATTCCCAACAAATTTGCCCAGGCCCCAGCCAATATTTTCTCGGTGGGTGTCGTTAGTGCTTCACTTTCAGCATCTGCCCCGTCTGGCAACGGGCGTAAGACTGAGGGCGCAGGCAGACCGGCGCGATGTATTTTCCCGTTGGCGGTTTTCGGGAACGAATCAGCAAAAAGAATATAAGGTGGAACCATCACTTCAGGCAATCGTTCGCGCAAGTAGGCGCGAATCTCAGAGGCTGAAACATCCTTTTTTAGGATGACATGCGCCACCAATTGTGCATCGCCACGCGAATCTTGCCATGCCGCGACCACTGCATCGCGTACTCCTTCCACATTGCGCAGCGCGGATTCAATTTCGCCAAGTTCCACGCGCACGCCGTGAATTTTTACCTGGTCATCCAGCCTGCCCAACCAGACGATGCTTCCATCCGGCAGGTAGCGCGCCAGGTCGCCGGTCCAATACATGCGCTCACCCGAGCTGAAAGGATTTTTGATAAAACGTTCTGCCGTTAATTCAGGCCTGCGCCAGTAACCAACAGCCAAACCCTCGCCTGCGATATATAAATCGCCGATGGCCCCGATCGGGACGGGTTGATATTGTTTGTCCAGAATATAGATCTGTGTGTTCGGGTAGGGATGCCCAATGCGCATCGGTGTTTCGGGCTCAGACGTAACTCGATAGGCGGACGAAAAAACAGTTGTTTCTGTGGGGCCGTACAGATCCCACAAAGCGTAACATTCTGGCAAGAGTTGCTCGGCAAGATCCCGACTCAAGGCCTCGCCCGCTGACAGAAGATAAATATCATCCCTGCCTTGCCAGCCTGCACTCAAAAGCGTTTTCCAGGTGGAGGGGGTGGCCTGCACATGAGTGGGCTTATCGTTTTTGATCCGTTCCGCCAGTTGAAGCCCGTCAGCGACCAGGCCGTCCTGGCCCAGGTCTACGCATCCACCGGCGATCAGTGGCATGAAAATTTCTACGGTGGAAATATCAAAAGAGATGGTTGTCAGGGCCAGCATGGAGCTTCCCGCTCTGAATTCCACATAATCTCTCGTGGCAAGCAGGCAGTTCAGCAAGGCGTCGTGGCGGATCTCCACGCCTTTGGGCTTGCCTGTCGAGCCGGATGTGTAAATAATGTACGCGCTGTCAGTTCCGCTTGCTGGTGGGGCGTGTTCCAAAGAAACAGGCCGCTCGTTGATATTTTCGATGCGCAAAACGTTGAATGCATGCTCCTCACCCAGCACGCCTATCAAATCGCTGTTTATGATCACGGTTTGAACGGCAGCATCGCTGAGCATATAAGCGATGCGGCTTTGAGGAAATCCGGTATCCATTGGGACATATAACGCGCCGACTCGCCAGGCTGCCAGCAGGGCTGGGATCAGATCGAGCGAGCGTTTCATCAAGATACCAACCCGGTCGCCGCGTTTTACGCCGCTTTGATGGAGCGCAGCCGCAATTTGTTCGACTCGTTCCATTAGTTGACCGTAGTTTAGCGAAGAATCTCCAGATCGGATGGCGGTTGTTTCGCGCGCTGCCCGGGCCTGCTCTGTGATCAAGTCGAGTGTTGTCTTTGCCCGAGGGTATTCTAGGCTTGTGTTGTTCCATTCAGAGATGATCGTTTCTTGTTCGCGGGCTGTCATCAACGGTAAGAGTCCGCAGGCCTGGCTGGCATCCTGTATGCCGGCATCCAATAACGCAAGCATGCCATTCAGCCAGCGCGAGATTGTTTCTGTTTCAAACAATTCGGTGCTGTAATCACAAACCAACGCGAGGTTGTTGCCCTGAGTCAGCGCTATCAATTCAACATCATAGCGCGCGCCGGCGCTGGGCGGGATGATCATCTCAGCCTCGAGACCGGCAAAAACAACGGAGGTTTCGTCCGCCTGTGAGCGAAATGCGGCTGTAAATAACGGTGAGCGGCTTTGGTCTCGGGGCAACTGTAACAGTTGAATGAGTTCCGCGAGAGAAAGATGCCTGTGGAGATTGGCTTTTGTGAGCGTTTCGGCCTCGGTGCGGATGTGGTCTCTGAAAGCTCGGTTCGCATCATAGTTTGTGCGAACGGGCAGCATATTGCGCGTGTTCGCAATCGCGGGCACGCTGCCATCCAGATACAGGCTGGCGCTTTCCAGGCCTATAACAACATCATCCAAAGCGGATAGCCTGTGAATGAAAACTGTAAACGCCGCGAATAAAATTGTCTCGGGGCTGAGGCCTTTAGACAACGCGTAGGCTTTGAGTCGCTCATCGATAGCGGGATCCAGCCTCAGTTCCAGGCGCGAACCGGAATATCTTTTTAATGGGGGGCGTGGATGATCGGCAGGCAGTTCCAGGATCGGGAGGCCCGAGTCGAAAACTTCCTGCCAGTATTTTTTCGCAACGCCCTGGGCTTTTTTTGCATCCTCGGTGTTGCCCAACGCCAGATAATCTGTCCACTGGAGGGTGAGCGGTGCGGCGCTAGCGGGCTGATCGCGCGAGAAGGCCTGGTAGAGTTCTGTAATGTCGTTCAGGATTGTTTTAAGCGCATTTTGCTCGATCACGAGCGCATGCCCCACCAAGACCATCACATGTTGGGTTTCGGAAAGCCGTAACAATTCGGCGCGGAAAAGCCTTTTGCCGATCTCGAATGGGCGGGCGACAATTTCAGTCAGCCGCCCTGGTAGTTGGTCTGATGTTACAGGTGAAACCACGAGTTCGAGCGCTTCGCCTGTGCCGATATCGAGTGTGTTTTGCTCCGGGTTGAGCGCGCTGCGCAGCGCATCATATCGGTTTCCAGCTTCTTCAAGCGCAGCATGCAGGGCAGGCCCATGCAATGCACCGTTTAATTGGATTAACAGGGCATCATTGAAAGCCGCACTGGCTTCACTTGAATAGCGGCTCAAAAATCCAAGATGTTGTTGAGATGCAGCCAGCGGAATCTGACGTTCGATCTTCCATTGCGCGGCCTGAGATTTCTTTTTCAGCGATTGTTGGGAATTTAACTCCTGCTCGATGTACAGCGCGAGCGTACCTATCGTTACCTGTCCCTCGATCACGCGGCGGATCGAGACCAATACGCCGAAATGATCGTAGACCTGCCGCATCCCCTCGACGAGCTCGAGCGAACTGATGCCGAGGTCGAGAATGGGAATATCGTTGGGAATGGAAGGCAGATCATCATCACCAACCCTGCCGATGATGATCTGTTGTAATATGCTTTGTATCTGGGAGAGTTCGTGTTTGCCGTTAGGTCGAGTCATGAGTAAATATCCGGCAGCCCATGGCGGACCCTAGAATTCCATGCCCTGAACTTCCGCGACCATTCGTTCGCGAAGCTGGTTATAGCGCTTCTCGGCCAGCAAGGCTTGGATCAGGGGCGTGTAGAAGGGACCGTCGCCAACGAGCTTGATCTTGTCGGGGGTGATCTCGACGAAACCATATTCCTCGAGCGCTTTCCAAACACCTTCGAACAGGTCAAGCACATCCACGTCAAACGCCTGTTGGAATTGCGGCCGGTCGAGTTCCAGCCCGAAGAGATTTCGCCAGATCAGGGAGATCATAAAGTCTTCGCGCGCATGGCGGAACCCGCGTTCTGCCGGGAATTTTCCGGCATCGATTTTGGCTTTGTACTCATTGAGATTGCGCGAATTGATAAACGACCACGATCTTCCTTCTGCAAGGGCGGTATCGTAAAAAAATGTGATCGCCGCATAACCCAGGCCCAGGGTATCCATCGTGTCTACCCGATGCGTGACGCCTTCCTCGTAAGGACGGCTGTTGGGGTCGCCCGGCTTGCGCCAGTTGTAGGCAGTGATCTGCTCGTAACCGTGGCTTTTCAACAGGTCGCGCGAAGCACGGTACATCTCAAGGTTGCTGAGTGTGCTGGGCAACTCATGGTAACGGTTGAGCGCAAAATCGGTCGGGCCGCCGACATTTAACTCATAATGTGTGATGTCGTAAACACCCCAGGAGATGGCTGTCTCGAGATCTTTGACCATGGTTGCGACGGTTTGTTGCGGCCAGCCAAAGATCAAATCAATGTTGGCCGGCAGCCCAAATTCGTGCGCCCACTCGATGGTCTGGATAACGTGCTGTGTTTTCTGCTTGCGTCCGCTTAGGCTGTTGAGCGTTTCGTTTACCTGTTGAACGCCCATGCTGATGCGGTTCATCCCGGCCTCCTTGATCGCTTTGATCTTTTCCCGGGTAAAGAGCTGCGGAATACCCTCGAGCGTGATATCCACGTAAGCCGGGATATCCGGGAACAGATCGCGGACCAAGTCCATCAACTGGAAATACTTATCTTCTCGGTAAAGATTCGATGTGCCGCCGCCAAAAAAGACCGCGCCCAGAGGAATTCCCTGGAGTGATTCTTTGTACATGGCGGTTTCACGTTTCAGATAATCGAAATAAACTTCAAGATCGACATTGCCGGTAAAAGCTTCCACGGGAAAAAGACAATACCCACATTTACCCGGGTTGGTTTGGATGCAATACGGCACGCCCATATACAAATTGACCGGCGCGCCGCGTCCCATGGCATGTAATTCCCGACGGTCCTCCAGGATATCATCGACAGGCACGCCTGTTTCCGACCAGAAGCGCGGAGAAGGAAAAGCGTGTTGAATTTTGTTTACCTGACGCTTGTCAAGATGGCGTTCGATAAAATCGCGGGCAAAATCTCTGTCAACTGAAATTGAATTAAGCATCGGAACTCCTTTACCGGTAAATGTAAATTAGCAAATTATGGCCTATTAGCCATAATTTGGTGGTTTGCTAGTCGGCGACCGCAAGGGCATCGACTTTCAGATCTGTGGCAAGCGCTTCGTCATGCAAAAATTCAGCCATCGTTTCTATGGACTGATAATCGAGCCCTTGCATTGGCTTGAAACGGAACTCCAACCTTTCCTGAATGCGACGTTGCAACTCGGTGACGAGCAACGAATCCAGCCCGATTTCAAGAAAGGCGGTTGTCGGCGGTAATTTTTCAAGGTTCAATCCGTCGGCGGCTTGTCCGATTGTATCTTTGATCTCGGCGATCAGCCACTTTGAAAGCAGCGCCACGCGCTCTCTCTTGGATAACGGGCGTAAAAGCTCGACGGCGTGCGCGCGGGATTTGAAAATTTGATTCCCTGAAGCGCGGCTCTTTGCGCCGTTGTTTTTGCCAAACGCGAGCGATACGGTGCGCCGCAATTCCAGGTTCTCGAATTTTGCAAGCACATCCCCGGCTTCATTCACGACCCGGATGGTTGCCAATACGCCACGCCCATTTGCATCGGCGTTGATCTTGACATGACTCCAAACCTGAGCCGGTAATTCATCTGTGAAAGATATTGACTGAACGGAAGCCGGCACAAATGCGCCAGGCTGGTCAACTGCATCGAGTGTGGAAAGTGCCGCACCAAAAACCTGCAGGCAGCCATCCAACACTACTGCGTTGTTGAAAGGATCGTGCCCGTTGTCTGTTGTTGTGTTCGTGACACGCCCAAACGCTTCACCTGAGCCTGGTTTCCCCTGCCATAGTTCGCGTACGTTGGCAAACCTGGCGCCATATTCGAGTCCGCGGCTGCGTAGTTCGCCATAGAATACGCCGATTTTCATTTCGGACTCACGGTCAGGCAAAACTGCTTCCGCCTGTGCCTTATCCTGTACCCCGTTCGAAGCCGCAATTCGTCCGCGACAATAGACTACACTGCTATCCGTGCTGGCGATGACAAACTTTGTGTCACCTTTACCTTTTGCCGTTTTTTCAAGAGTGATGAAAACTTTTTTCTCTTCTTTGTAAGAAAGCAGGAGCGGTTGTTCAAAAGACATATCCTTTACAACAGCAGCCTGCCAGTTTTGCCCCGCGTTTGCGGCAAAGGCGCGGGTAGCCATTTCTACATACCCTGCGCCGGGGAAGATCGTGGAGTCGAGAACGCGATGATCGGTCCATGGGCTGGTTGTTTTTAGGGCTGTTTCGAATACAACTTTTTGAGTGTTACGAGTCACCATCCTGCCGAGCAATGGATGAAGCTCCGGCAGGTCAGGTAGTTCATCTGTCCCTGTTTTGTGATCTGCCGGGAAAGCATCAAAAGACAGATCGAAAACGCCCTCAATATCCAGTGAATATTTTTCAACACTGAACGGATAAAGAGGGAGTGAGACGCGTTGGTAATCAGGATTTGAAAAGAGGCGATCAAACTTCAGCGGTGCGCCATTTACATATAAGGATGCGAGCGTGCCGAGAAGATTATTGGCATCTTTTTTGTCTTTTCTCAGTGTGGGCACAGTTTGCAAGGTTGGGGAGTCGAAAGCGGTCACCACCACGGGGGTCAGCGCGGGGTGCGGTCCAATTTCTACAACGATGGAGCAACCCGCATCGATGATCTTCTCCATACCCTGATGGAAGAGCACTGCGTTGCGCACTTGGGCGCTCCAGTATTCTGGCTTGATCTCATCGGCGAAGAAATCGCCGCTGGTATTGGAAACGATCGGGATCCTCGGCGGAGAAATGCGCATCGAAGTGGCAACTTGTGTAAGTTCATCCAGAATTGGATCCATTAGCGGCGAATGGAAGGCATGTGAGACTTCCAATGCTTTGATTTGACGCCCCGCCGATTGCGCCATTGCGCCGATGGCTGCAACAGCCTTGGCCCGGCCGGACACAACCACAGCGTGAGGTCCATTGACTGTGGCAATCGAGACATCCGCTTCTTTGCCTTGAACCCAGCGTTGTACCTGTTCGGGCGAAGCGGCGATGGCGAGCATCGTTCCGCCGGCTGGCAATTGCCCCATCAGGCGACCGCGAGCCACGACAAAGCGCGCGGCATCTTCCAGGTCAAGCGAGCCTGCCACACAGGCGGCAACAATTTCTCCGACACTGTGGCCGATCACATACGAGGGCTCGATCCCCAGGTGGCGTAATAAATCTGCCAGGGCATATTCAATGGCGAAGAGCGCAGGCTGAACGTAACGAGTATTTTCAAGATGCTCAGCGGATTTTTCGCCGAATAGAACCTCCCGCAGGGGCACACCCAGATCAGAGTCCATGATGGATGCAATGTGGTTGATTGTGCCTGCAAAGCGCGGCTCATTCTCGTAGAGTTCGCGTCCCATCTCTGCGTACTGGGAGCCTTGTCCGGTAAAGATAAAGGCAATTTTTGGCTTGACTTTTGCAAAAGCCTGCCCGTGGGAGAGACCCTTCGGCATCCGTCCTTCGCGCCAGATTTGAAGTTTTTGCTTGACTTCATCTTTATCTTTCCCGATCACCGCCAGCCTTTGGCTGAGTTGGGTACGCGAGAGGGCGGCCGTGAAGGCAACGTCTCGCAGCGGGGTGTTCTTTTCTGCATTCAGCGATTTGATCCAGTGATCGACCAGTTCATCCAATGATGAAACTGATTTTGCAGAAATAACCACCATTTCACCCGCGGAGTCGAATAGTGTTTTTTCTTCAGGTTTGGATTTTTTGGCATGTCCACTGTGTTGAGCGGGAGCTTCCTGAAGAATGGCGTGCGCATTTGTTCCGCTGTAGCCAAAAGAATTCACGCCAGCCAGACGCGGGGTTTCTCCGCGCAGCCAGGGGGTTCTCTTTGTTGCCACGCGAACAGGCGCTTGGCCGAGATCAATCGCAGGGTTAAGTTTACTGAAGTGAATGCTGGGGAATATTTCTTCGTGCTGAAGCGAGAGCGCAGATTTGACCAACCCCAACAGGCCGGCCCCGGCCTCGATGTGACCGAAATTACTTTTGACCGAACCAACGTACAACGGCTGATCGTCGGACCTGCTTGGCCCGTAAACATTGACGATTGCGCTCATCTCGATCGGGTCGCCAACCGGTGTGCCGGTTCCATGGGCTTCCACGTAACCGATTTCGTTTGGATTTATGGCCGTGCGCGCCAGCGCATTTCGGATCACTTTTTCTTGAGAACGTCCATTGGGCGCGGTGAGGGCTGGTGTGCGGCCATCCTGATTGACTGCCGTGCCGATGATGCTGGCGATGATTCGATCACCCTTTGCGATGGCGTCGGACTGCCGGCGTAAAATAACCGCCATGCAGCCTTCTCCGCGGATGTATCCATCCGCAGATCCATCGAATGTTGCGCAGCGTCCGGCTCGGGACATGAGTCCCAATTTCGAAAAGGCAATATGGATTCCGGGGTGGAGAATTATATTTACACCCGCGACAATTGCCATGTCACAATCACCTGCAAGAATACTTTGACGCGCCAGATGCAAGGCTACCAATGAACTGGAGCAGGCGGTATCGAGTGTCAGGCAGGGACCTTCCAAACCCAGAAAGTGCGCTATGCGCCCGGCCGCGATACTCATTGCATCCCCCATCGCATCGTAGGCGGTCAGACCCATCGGGCCTTCAAATGTGCTTTTGAGATGAGAATAGTTATTGGTATTCATCATCGCAAGGAACACACCTGTATTGCTATTCATTAACTCTTCAGCCGATTGACCGGCATCTTCAAGAGCATGCCATACCGTTTGCAGAAGCAATCTCTGTTGAGGATCCATACGGGTGGCTTCGGCATCTGAGATACCGAAGAAACCAGGATCGAAGTGATAAACATCTTCGACAAATCCTCCATGGCGCACATAAGTCTTGCCTGGCGCGAGATTATCTGGATCATAAAAAGCATCCACGTTCCACCGCTCTGATGGTATTTCAGTAATCAGGTCCCGACCTTCTCTTAACGCCGAGAGTAAATCACCTGTGGTCGTAATCTTTCCGGGAAGTGTGCAACCCACGCCAATGAGTGCGATTGGTTCCGGCCCGCCATTCGAATATTCCGGTTGATGAAAAGTCATTTTTCTTCTCCAGTCCTAAAACAGTAAATCTGGTGAATAAACTTTTGATCAGTAACACGTTCTTTAGTACTAAAGAACTTCTTGGGCATTGCGGATTGATAATTGACATAAAATGGTCAAATAAGATAGAATAAATCATAATATTAAATGCTATGGTTTGTCAACTAGTAAGTTACATCTGTTTGTACTATGTCGTAAAAATATCCAAGTTTGATTGTTTTTAGAAAGCGAGGGTAAAAATGGCGGAAAAAACAATATTGGCTACGGCAGAAATGACACAACCGGTCATCATCGATCTAGGTAGACAGAGAGCGCGCTCACTAAGGGATTTAAAAAACGGTGAGGGCAAGCTGTGGGACGAAGTTTTGGATGTTGCCGACGAGGTCAAGGAAATGCTCGGCGCCGATGCCGAGGGCAAAGTGCTCGTTCCTATTATTATGCTTTATCAGCAAAAATCTGGCCGCCTGAACCTCGGCAATGTCATCTTCCCATTGTTGGATGATGAAGATGATGACGACGATGATGATGAGGATGAAGAGGAGTAACCTCATGAGCGAATCTGAAAACAAAAAACCGCGCGTGTTGCGCCGATCACATGGAAAGCTTCAACCTGAAATAAAACCGATTGTCCTTGAATATAAGGAACGCAGAAAGAAAAGTGCTGTTGAAACAGACAAAGGCAAGGATCAATATTCGGATGGATTGGAAGATGTTCAGGTTCTTGAGGGAAATGTAGTGCGTGTTGCCCAGAGAGCTGTAAGAGCGTTATCAAAAGGGGTGGATACTTATGAACGTGAACGCCAGCGATCTGCGAAAGAGAAAACCGATGGCGCTATCGAAGATTTTTTCAATAATTCTGCCAAAGCCACAAGTGCCTATTTGAAAGAGGCAAGCGATATCCCTGTCGATTTAATGGAGTCGATCAACACAGAATCGTACCGCAAGCGACTCAGGAAGAATCTTCGCCGTTCATCCAAATTGATTCGCCTGTTCCGCATCTAGCGGAATTGTCGTTTGAGACCATCAAACCCGGTTTGATGGTCTCATGTTATGTGTTTTGAGCAACCAGAGATAATCATCAACAATGCCTGACATCTCGAACTCTGTAAGTGATGGTCAACGCGCCGGGGTATTAGCTGGATTGCCTCGCCGGCGTTTTCTTGATGTCTCGGCAGGAGATGCATCCTTATCTCAGATGCGGTTTATCTCCTTCAAGGTAAACCACCTTCGTTCGTTTACGCGCTTGTTGAGTTGGTTACAACTCTTGCTCTATTTCCTTTCCAAAATCGCCATTGATAGTTTGTTGCGCAAAGATGCTCCAAAACGACGGGCCTTGCACCTGCGACGCGCATTTGAACGTAACGGGGGGTCCTTCGTAAAATTGGGACTCCATCTTTCCATGCGCCTGGACTTCATGCCTTGGGTCTATAGCAGCGAGCTATCTTGCATGACCGACAGGTGGGAACCATTCCCGGTTGCGCAAGCCATTGCAACGATTGAACGCTCCCTGGGAAAGTCACTCTCATCGTTGTTTCTCCGTTTTGACCCTGACCCGATCGCCTCAACATCGGTTGCCTGCCTTTACCAGGCTATTTTGCAGAACGAGGAAAAGGTGATCGTTAAAGTGCGGCGCCCAGGGATAGGCGACCAGTTCATGTCGGATATCGAGGCGTTCGATTGGCTGCTCTCTATTGCCGAATTTCTGACCATATTTCGTCCGGGATTTACGCAGGAAATGCGCGCTGAATTTCGAGACTTGCTCCTTGAAGAGCTGGATTTTGTACAGGAGGCGCGCCGGCAGGATGCCTTTCGTCGCGCAGCCGTCCAATCGCGTAAGACTTTTTTCTCCGCCCCCCGTATCCACCTGGACCTGACCACTGAAGAGGTCGCAATTAATGAATTTGCAAGTGGAATCTGGCTGTGGGAGCTGCTTGTTGCTGTTGAGCATGGCAATGCGGATGTGCTGGCCCGCGCACAGGAAATGAACATTGATCCCGAACTCGTCGCGAAGCGTTTGTTGTGGGTAAATTACTGGAACTGGGGCGAGAATTTGTTCTTTCATGCTGATCCCAACCCGGACAATGTGATTGTCGGCCAGGATAGCACTTTACACTTTATCAACTTTACATCAACCGGAACTTTGAGCCGGACCAAGCGCCAGGCCTTGCGCCAAAATCTGGATTTTGCCTGGGAACGCGACCCGCAGAATATGGCGCGTGCCACGCTTGTTCTCCTCGAGCCCCTGCCGCCCATCGATGTGATCGAATTAATTCAGGAATTGGAAACCTATAACTGGCAGTTGATCTATTCTTTGGAAGCCTCGCCTCACAACGTTTCGTGGCAGGAGCGCACATCTTCTGTACAGTGGGCGGGCATGATGAATTTGGTTCGCAAGTATGGGATTACTGTTGATATTCAGGTGTTGCGTTTTATACGTTCCACGCTGCTGTTTGAGTCCATGGCAGAGCGCTTGCATGCTGAGATTGATTTTGTCAAACAATATCAGATCTTCAAGAATTATCGGGCTGAACAGGCTCGTCGCCGGGTGACGGATTCGATGCTCGATCAAATGGACGGGAAAGGAAACGAGCAAACGATCATCCGTCTGGATCGTATTGCGCACGCGGTGGAGGGCTTGTTTTTCCGCGCATCGCATATGTTGTCGTTGCCTTCGGTAAACTTTAATACCTTGATGAGCAAATGGTCCTTTGCAGTGTATACCCTGCTTCGTTTTGTCGGCCAAACGGCGGTTCTTACCCTGCTTTTTGCTTTTCTATTCAATATCAAATTTTATTTTGCTGAACAACAATTCATGAATGTTTATGATGTTTTTTTTCAAGTTGTGACAAACCCTGTTTATCAGATTATTTTATTCATAACGATATTTGTACATGGCCGGACAGTCCTGTTCCGTCTGGATGATAAAGAGGTCTAACTGTGATGGTACATGAAGATCTGAAGCCAATCCATGTAAGGCAGGCCGTTTTCGATGCTGTTCGGGCGTGGAGAAAGCGTCAGAAAGCCGCGGCGGGCATCGGTGGAGAGAGGGGCGAGCCGCTTCCGCTGGAGTCAATTCTGCAGAGCATCCCCCGGCGTCAGCAGTCGGTTCCTCCTGATGAAAGGAAGTTGTGGATTCCATATGTGGAGCCGCTTCCGGCCAGAAATACTTTTGGTCAGAGCCTCATGCGCTTACTGGCCTGGCTGAGAGTGATACTTGCGATTGGGCTGGGCGATTTTTTTGACCGGATACTGCGCCGGGATACACTGGAAAGGCGCGCGGCGCGTTTTCGCCGAGCGCTGGAGCGGGCAGGAGGCACTTTTGTAAAGTTGGGTCAGCAATTGGCGATGCGCGTTGATCTTGTTCCGTGGGCTTATTGTGTTGAATTGTCGAAGATGCTCGACCGGATGACTCCGTTTCCAACGGAACAGGCTTTGCAGGCGATCGAGCGCACCGTTAAGCGCCCCTGGCAGGAAGTTTTTGATGTGTTTGATCCGACTCCGATCGGGTCTGCGTCGCTTGCCTGCGTTTATCAAGCGACCCTTAAGGATAAAACAAAGGTGGTTGTAAAGGTTCGACGGCCGGGCATCAAGGAACTTTTCATGGCCGATCTTCAGGTGCTGGATTGGATCGCCGGATTGGCTGAGTTTCTGACGATCATTCGCCCCGGGTTTACTCAAAAACTGCGCGCCGACCTGCGCGAGATCCTTATGGAAGAGTTGGATTTTCGGCGTGAGGGGCGCTTTGAAGATATTTTCCGCCGGAACGCGAAAAAGACGGGCTGGAAATTTTTTACGGCCCCGCGCGTGCATTTTGAATTTTCTGGGGATGAAGTTCTTGTGCAAGAGTTTGTGTCTGGCCTGTGGTTGTGGGAGGTGATTGCGATCTCTGAACAAAAAAATACCCGCGGCCTTGCACTGTTAAAGGAGTTGAATATTGACCCGGCGGTGATCGCGCGCCGGATCCTTTTGGCATTTTTCTGGAGCGCCGATGAGCACGTGTTTTTCCATGCAGACCCTCACCCGGCTAATATCCTCATCCGCCCAAATAATGAGATTACGTTCATAGATTTTGGAAGCTGTGGCAGTTTCAATAATCAACAGCGAGTTGCGCTGGAGCAAATGGTGCTCAGCATGAAAAATCAGGATGTCGAGGCCATGACGCGGGCTTCCCTGAGTCTCATGGAGCCTCTGCCCCCGGTGGATTTACCATCGCTGGTCAAGCAGGCACAGGATGAGTATATGCGCGTGCTGCACACTTTCAACACCCCCGCAGAATATACCCAATATTGGGAACGTACCTCGGCAAGACAATGGTTTGTGTTGATACGGGTTGCTCAAAAGTTCAACCTGCCGATGAACCTGCATATGCTGCGCATGATTCGCGCTACGCTGCTTTATGATTCGATTGTTTTGCGCCTGGATAACCAGTTGGATCGCTATCACGAATATACAGAATTTATGAAAATTCGAGCGCAGTTGGTTAAGCGAAAATGGCGGAGAAAATTGCGCGATAATGCAGGCGATGGCACTTTCTTGACCATCGAAGATTTTGGGGCTGCGTTTAACGATCTTATGATCCGCGCGCAAACCACTTTGGGCAGACCCATCGTCAGCCTTGGTTCAACGGTCAATAAATGGGTTTTTGCCATCAGCGTTTTGAGTCGCATGGCTGGTCGTATCCTGTTTGTGACCGTATTATGTATGAGCCTGATCGGCATTCTTAGTTTCCTGGCCAGCAGTCCGATCTCTTTCGTGACTGCCGTGGAGCAGGTTATTCAAAACAGGTTGTATCAGGTATTTTTATTCTTTGCCGTGGTATTTAGCACGCGTCTAATTTTGTTCCGCTTGCGAGATCGCGATGTACAGCAATAATTGGGCTGCATATTAACATTGATTAACCCTGTTATTTTTCGACCTTTATTTGAAGGCATGTCTGGAGGTTACCGTGAATGAAACACAGGATCATATGATCATAACAAAGGGCCCAAGGCCGGGTGAGAAAATTCATCTTTCCAAGCTTCCTCTCATAATCGGACGGGATGAATCCGTGGATATACCGATTGATGTACAGGATGTTTCGCGCAGGCACGCGCGTATCTCTATGTTGGATGCTGGGTATGAGATCGAGGATCTGAATAGCAGTAACGGAACCTTTGTCAATGATTTGCGCATAGATAGACCGTATAAAATCAAGGATGGCGATGTGATCGCCCTTGGACAGGAATTTGAAATGCGGGCGGTAATCCCTGTGGTTGAAAAAGGGGAGGCCACACTCTTTAATGCTGCCCCCAAGGCAACCGGAAAAACGGCAGACAATGCAACCGCTTTTATTCCGTCACCTGTTGCGGCAGACAAAACCATGGCTTTTACGGAAGCCTCCCCTATCCCATCGATTCCGCCGAGTCTGATTGTCAACGAATCGGGAAAGGAACCCAAAGTATTTACGCTGACAACGAATCGTCTGCGAATCGGGCGCCAGGACGATAATGATATTGTGCTCGACAATCGCTTTGTCTCACGCTACCATGCCGAACTGGAGAAGCGCGGCCAGGAGTATTACGTCATCCCGGCTCCGAATGTAAGTAACCCTTTGCTTTTGGATGGCAGGCCGGTAATGGAGCCTACCCGGCTGCAACACGGAGCCAAGATCCGGTTTGGCAGTTTTTCGGCCGGCGAGATGGTGGCGCTGGATTATTTATCGCCCGATTCAGAACTTTCCTCCCAGCAAAAGATCAAGTTTACCGAAAAAAAGCTGATGACCATTGGGCGCAACCCCGGTAATGCGATTGTTCTGCCATCCCCAACCGTATCTCAGTTTCATGCAGAGATTGAAAAGGTGGGCCAGCGTTACCGGGTTCGCGATTTGCGCAGCAGTAATGGCACTTTTATCAATGGTAAAGGCGTGACCGGCGAAAGCTGGGTACAAATTGGCGATGCCATTCAAATTGGTCCTTATCGTTTTGTTGTCGATGAAAATGAGTTTTCCCAGTCTGACCAAAGCCAGGGTGGCGTAAGCGTTGACATTATTGGAGTTAATAAGTGGGTAAGCAAATCATTGAATATTCTTCAGAATATTTCGCTTGCCTTCCAACCCAAAGAGTTTATTGTTGTTGTTGGCCAGAGCGGCGGCGGCAAGTCGACCTTGGTGGATGCCATTGCCGGCTACCGGCCCGCCACACATGGCCAGATCATTGTCAATAAAACCATAGATGTTTACAAGGAATTTGATTCGATTCGCACGACCATCGGTTATGTTCCACAGAAAGATATTATTCATATGGAATTAACCGTCTTCCAGGCGCTGGATTATGCCGCCCAATTGCGTATGCCCGCAGACACCACGCTGGCAGAGCGCCAAAAACGGGTGGAAGAAGTGATGAAAGATCTCGATCTGGCGCATCGAAAAGACACCCAGATCAGCCGCTTGAGCGGAGGTCAGCAGAAGCGCGTTTCGATTGGCGTTGAGCTACTGACGAAACCAGGATTTTTCTTTCTCGACGAACCCACCTCGGGCCTGGATCCCGGCATGGAGACGGAACTGATGCGCCTGATGAGGCGGCTAGCAGATCAGGGTCGCACGATCGTGATGGTGACGCATGCCACCAAGAATGTGATGCTCGCAGATAAAGTGGTTTTTCTGGCGCGCGGAGGCTTTCTGACCTGGTTCGGCCCTCCCGAGGAAGCGTTGGCGTACTTCGACAAGTATCGCACCGAGCGCGACCGCCGCGCAAACGCAATGGAGTTCGACCACATCTATACCCTGCTGGATGATCCTGAACTTGGCAGCGGAGCGGAGTGGGCGGAGCGATTCCGGTATGACCCGGCTTACAACAAATATATTTCCGAGCCCCTAAAGAGCGGCTCTCACGCTCAGAAAACGGAGACTCCGAATTCGGTGCCCAGATCCCTGTCAAAGCGGAATCAAATCTCTGCGCTCCGCCAGTTCTTTATCCTTTCCAGTCGAAATCTGAAAATCATGACTCGCGACTGGTTTACATTGGTGTTGCTGCTGGTGACGGCCCCCTTAATGGCCTCTCTTGACTTTACGTTGGCCTCCGGGGTGGGGCGTAATCCTTTTGGGTTCGACTCCGGCAATTTTAGCGATGTGGTTTCTTCTTTGATCATTCTGACCAACACAACCATGCTTGTGGGCGGCTTGTCCTTTATGCGCGAGTTGGTCAAGGAACGGGATATCTACAAGCGGGAGAGAATGGTTAACCTTAAACTTTTCCCGTACATCATGTCCAAGATTTGGATCGCCTTGTTGCTGGCCATCTACCAAACGATCTGTTACACGGCGATCCGCTATATTGCCTTCGACATGCCTGGCGGCTTCGAGGAATTGGTACTCTTTTTTGTTACGGTCTACCTGCTTATTACAGCCGGCATGATGCTCGGCCTTTTTGCATCTGCGTTGGCGCCCAATGCGAATGCGGCACCGCTTTTGCTGATCATGTTTATTATCCCGCAGATGGTGCTTAGCGGCGCGATGATGCCGTTTCCTGCACCTACCCGCGCGCCGGCTTCCAGCAGCTGGGCGTTCCAGGCAATTATTGGGATTAGCGGCACCGGCTCTGACGTGGATGGAGATGCCTGCTGGAATCTCCCGGAGGAGGAACGGGATGACCTTACCCTTGAAGAGAAAAATGCGCAGTGTGACTGCATGGGCGAAAATGCGCTGCGAGAAGATCATTGCAGTTTCCCTGGCCTGGGTGATTATTACGATGAAGCCATTGACCAGGCTGACCCCATAGAGCCAAAGGAACCAGGGCCGCAGCCAACCGAGCCGGTTCTTCCGGATGAACCCGCTGAACCGCAAGATCCCAACAACTTGCAAGCGCTGCAAATCTACTTGAACGATCTGACAGTCTACACGGATGAAGTCTCAGAGCTTCAGGATGAATACAAGGATAAAATAGACACTTGGCAGGAAGAACAGGAAAGTTATAAGGATGAAATCGTGGCATACCAGGAAGAACTGACAGAGCTTGAAGTGAAACGCGCCATAGCGATCGGCGCTGCAGAAGCGAGCATAGAAAGATACAAAGAAGATTTTGGCTGGACCTTTATGGACAAGGATGACCGCGAGAAATATTTGGGCACGATCTTCAGCACCTGGGCCGCGCAGGCCTTGATTATTAGTATTATCTTCCTGGGTACAATCTTTATGCAAAAGCGAAGAGATGTAGGCTGAACGTGACAACCAAGTATATTTGCTGATCTAAATATGATAGCGAACAATCTGAAGATTATGTGGCAAGCGCTGGCTCAAGGAAAGCCTTCCTGGACGCTGACCGATTCTGATATCCATATTTGGGTCGCATCGCTTGAGATGGCTCATCAAGAAATTGATGAGCCATTCACTTTGCTCGCACCGGATGAAAAGGCACGTGCCGAACGATTTTATTTTGAAAGAGACCGCAACCGCTTCATCGCAGGGCGCTGCATCTTGAGAATGATTATTGGCGGATATCTTGGGATGGATCCTTCTAAAATAGAATTTGCTTACAGAGAAGTTGGCAAGCCAGTTTTGAAATCCCAGCTACAGGGGAAACCTCTCGAGTTTAATCTGTCTCACTCCAATGAGCTGGCCTTATATATCTTCAGCCGTAATCATGAGGTTGGAATCGATGTTGAATACATTCGTTCCATGCCCGATACGGATGATTTTGCCGAAAAATTCTTTTCTGCTCGCGAAACCGAACTTATCAATTCGCTGCGGGGTGAAGAAAAATATGCTGCGTTCTTTAAACTGTGGACTTGTAAGGAAGCACTTTTGAAAGCAAATGGCAGCGGGTTGACCATGCCGCTCAGTCGCATGGAAATATTCCTGGACGCTGATGGGGCTGCTGCGCTGAGTTCCATTGGTGGGAGTACGGAGCAAGCTTTGCGCTGGCATCTTGAAGCATTTAATCCTGCTCAGGGTTACCAGGCAGCGCTT
>JAKLPV010000186.1 GCA_022013685.1 Anaerolineae bacterium | reverse complement strand
TTCAGGCCGCTCGATACAGAATCGCATTTTGTTGCGACCGATTTAACCAACACCTACTCATATTTCAGAGCAGGTGTTGGCTTGTCTGCCAACTGATGAAATATCAGGCATAAAGCTTCGAAACCATCCCTGGAGATTGATAGAATGAAAAAAAACGGCATTGCATTCGCAAAGAACCGCAAGTATTTTCTGCAAGTTATATGGCGCGTGTTTGCAATATTAATTCTTCTTTCAAGTTGTGGTGGCCCGGCAACGGTTCAACCGCCTGCGACCCCGATCGAACAGAACTTAGATGCTTTCAACAGTAGTGAAATTCCCAGTGATGGCGTGTCTTCCCCAACAGTCGAGCGTCCCGTATTCGGCCGCCCGGAAGCGGATTTGCGCGAATCTATTGCTGTGGAGGAAACCCAGGAAAGCGTAGCGGGCCTAAAAGAAACTCTTGCGACACCTCCCATGCCTGCTGCAACGAAACTGCCGCAGAAAGATGATGTGGGAGTTGTTCAGACGCTAGCAATCCCATCAGCAGAAGAACAAACTGAGAAGCTATTTACCAAACAGCCTGCATCAGATAATTCTAAAAGTACGACTTCAGCGACTCTTGCTTCTGCTGCCATGCCAATAGATAGCAGTCAAAATGTTGTTGTTGCGGATGGGAGCCACCAGCAATTTGCATCATATACAGCGTACAACTCCACCCGCCGGGAATTTTTAGTGACCTGGCTGGATAGAGACCAAACGGCAGGGATTTCTTTCATGGGCAGACGGCTCAACGAAGACGGCAGCCCGCTTGGATCTGAGTTTCTGATTGCCACCATCGGTGGAACAGAGCCAGATCAAACCAAGCTGGTTTACAGCAGCAGCAGTGACAGTTATTTGCTTGCCTGGTCAGATCCTAATGGTGGAATAAGTGAAGAAGATTTCTGCTTTACAACCTGTTATCATCCTTATACACTGCCAGAATATAATCTCTACGTATTGAGCATTACAGGTGACGGCATAGCAAACTCCCCGGCAACCCTGGTGACAGACGAGTTAACCTATTATGGTAGCCCTGTCGCAGTACACGCTTATGATCTAATCTATAATTCACAAGCCGGGGAATACTTACTGGCCTGGACACAACCGAGCGGTGGTGCGTATAAACTTTTCGGCAGTTGTTGTGCCGTGAATCATCCACATCGGGTTGTGGGGCAGCGCTTTTCAGAAAGCGGAGGTGCCCTGGGGACAATCCAACTGCTTACAAGCATGGCTGGGAGCGGTATCAGCCTGGGGGTCAACGGAAGCGGACAGTACCTGCTTTTATTTCAACAGGCTTATAGGTTTTGGTCGATTCCTCAAACTTTTGGCCAAATCATCGATTCAGGCTTGAGCCCTGTTGGCGGATTGGTGAACATTATCCCCCATGACATTCTTGTGCCTGCCTCGCATTTAACCTATGTGCCAGAAGAAGATGCATATATTTTAACCTGGGTTCAGGGGAGTGAACCCGCGAGCGCATCCATGCCGAGTCGTATATTTGCGAAGAAGATTTCTGCCAGCAGTGGTCAAATTGTTGATGCGGAGGTTCCCATACTAACGGGGTTTCCTCTAGGGCATTGGCCCATTGCAGGTTATAACCCATCCGCAGGGCAGGCCCTGATTCTTGCCAATGCCGATCAAAATCCAAACCTGACCAGTATTTACCTTGATGAAAATGTCAAGATGGTCAGCAGGTATTACCCGCTTGGAAACGACGCCGGGATGTTTAGCTTGGCAACGGTCGACCAGGAAGATAACCCTGGGTGGCTGGTTGTCTGGGATAGGTACGGAGATGTTTATGGCAAGATCATGAAACCGATGCCAACACTCTTTGATGCATCTGTTCTGAATGGCTCCTGCGCCGGTGATTGCCCGTTATCCGCTTCTCCGGCAACAAACCCAACGGTTGGCGGCCCGATCAATACGCGTACTGGAGGAGTTTCTTTTGAAGCTTCTGATATTTCAGTACCAACCATGACTGGCTCCCTGGTCTTTACCCGCACCTATTCTTCCCTGGCCACTGACTTATACGAGAACACACTGGGTTATGGCTGGACACATAATTTCGATTCCCGCCTGATTTTCCCAACTGACCCCGGCGGCATGGCTGGTTTGGTGCTGTTCAAGGGGCATTCAACTAATTTATACCAATTTATTATTAAGGATGATGGTAGTTATCGTCCGGGTCCGGGGGTCTTCGGTAGTTTGACCTGCACAGGCGGCGCACAGAACGTCTGCGTAGTGACACTATCCAACCAGGACTCCTATACATTCCTGAGTGGCAAACTGCAAACCTGGCAGGATAGCAAAGGCCACACGCGAAACTATAACTACGACACCAGCGGCAGGTTGGTGCAGGTGACAGACCAGGCAACGGGACGATATTTATCGTTTGGCTACACTGGTGTCCGTATCGAAACAGTAAGTGATCATACTGGACGCAGCATTTCATTCGGCTATGATGCGGCTGGTGATTTGGTTACAGCCACCAATCTTGGCGGCGGAAGCTGGCAGTATCAATACCAGTCCCATCGACTGACGCGGGTGATTGACCCCGGTGGAAACACCATCGAGCGCACCGAATATGACACCGAGGGCCGCGCCACGCGGCAATATGATGGCAAGGAAAACCTGGTGGTCGAACTGACCTATAACCCTGATGGGACAACCGTCGTCAAAGACGCAAACAGCAACGAAGAAACTTATACCTTCAACTCGCGCAATATCCTGGCTAGCGAGCAGTCTCCTGCTACCAACATAGCAACAAAAACCTACGATCACAACTTCCGTCCAGACAGCATTACCGACCCGGGCAGCAATACCACCTACCTAAACTGGAGCCTGGATGGCAGCGACCTGACCGGCATTGTAGATGCGCTGGGTCAGCAAACGAATATCACCTACGAAAATCACCTGCCGAAAACCATTATCGATTCGCGCGGGTTCCAAACCAGCTACAGCTATGAGGGAACCCTCTTGAAGAGTATGAGCTATGGATTCACGCTCCCGATTACATACTACTATTCGTATACATCCGCAGGGTTGCTGGAAACTTCCACTGATCCTTTGGGCAAAGTGACCCGCTATGAATATGACATCCTCGGCCAGCGCACCAAAGTCATCGAGAACTACGATCCCAACCACTCCCCTAACGAACAGGGTTTGTACAATCTGACTACAATATATGGTTACGATGACCTGGGACGCGTTATCGCTACGACCGATCGACTGGGTGTGACCACGAAATATGAGTACGACAATGCGGGCCAGCTGCGAAAAACCATTCGCAATTTCAACGACTATCCCACCCTGCCGCAGAATTACGAATCAGAGGGTATTTTCTATAATCTCATTAGTGAGTATCGTTATGACGCGCGTGGCAACCAGATCGCATCCATCGATACTTTGGGGATCATCACGCGCACCTATTATGACGAAAACGGCCGCCCGCTAACCACCGTCCAAAACCTGGCCGGCCAGGGTATTGAAATTGGTACCCCACCCCAGCGTGGCAGCGGCACACCTGAACAAAACCTGCGCAGTGACACAGTTTATGATGCCGCCGGGAATATGATCGCATCCATCGATGTCAATGGGATCATCAGCCGGACCTATTACGATGCGGCCAACCGGCCAGTGATCTCCGTCCAAAACCTGGTCGGGCAAAGTATTGAAACCGACACACCGCCCGCCTATAACCCGCTTCAACCCAGCCAAAACCTGCGCACTGAAACGGTCTATGACTTGGCGGGGCTGTCCATTGCCAGCATCGATACCGACGGCAAGATCACCCGCACCTGGTATGACAAACTCAATCGCCCAGTGACCATCGTCGAGAACCTGAGCGGACAGGCCATCACCGCCGCCACACCGCCCTCGCGAGGGAACAGTTTATCCCTGGTCAACCTGCGCACAGACATGGTTTACGATGCCAACGGCAACATGATTGCAACCACCGACCCGCTCGGGATTATCACCCGCACCTGGTACGATGCCCTTAACCGTCCCATCACTGTGGTGAACAACCTGAAAGGCTGGAACATCAGCAACCCCAACC
>JAKLPV010000185.1 GCA_022013685.1 Anaerolineae bacterium | reverse complement strand
TTTCTTGGAGTTACGATAGTAACAACCAAATCTGCATAATCAAGGCAGATGGCAGTGAAAAAATAGAATTAACAGATAAGTCATCAAAAAATACATATCCGCGCTGGTCACCAGATGGCCAGAAAATTGCATTTGTATCAGAACGCGATGGGCAAACCGAAATTTATATTATGAATACTGACGGAAGTGAACAAACTCGCCTTACATTTTCAAACGTTTATGAAGGTGGGCTTTGGCAAATCCAATTGGCCCCTTAGCCGCACCCATTTATTTTGATGTTTATCAGGCGAACTGGACGCCTACCTGCTGCCCGACGCCAAAGGCTGGACCAGCCTGGTGCGCCACCTGACGCATTATACCGACGACATCCGCCAACAGATCCGCGACGAGGTGCTCGGCGCAAGCGTGACCGACTTCAAGCGCTTCGCCGAAATCCTGGCAATGGTGGCCGAAAAGGGAGAAGTGGTTGTGCTGGGTTCGGCAGACGCCATCGAAAAGGCCAACAAGGAACGCGAAGGCTTGCTGGATGTGAAGAAAGTAATGTAATATCTAGGAAAACAAACGAACCGCCAATGACGCAGAGAGCGCCAAGGGTTACAAACCTTTACGCTCTTCGCAGACCTGGCGGTTCGACATTTTAAACCATCAGCGCCAACAGCAATGGAGAGAGCAGGCAGGCCAGCGAGCCAACCAGCAGGACAAACAACCAGGTAAGCAGCAAGGCTTTTTTGTCGCGCCGGTATAAGAGCAGGCCGTTCCCGCCGAAGAACAGAACGGCCCCCACGCAGGCCATCGCAATCGCAGCGATCAGCATTTCAGGCGAGCCTTTGACTCCCGGCTCATTGTCCACCCGCCAGAAAAGCATATAAGTCGCCGCCGAGGCAAGCATCAGGACCCAGCCCAAAACCGTAGCAAAACCGTTCAAAATTTTTATGGCAAGCATGGCAAACTCCATCCTTTTGGCAGAGCCAAATTCCCCAATCGGGAATATAATTTCAAAATCGAAATCCATTCATAATTATACAAGGAGAAGTTCATGACCAAAAAAATGCTCTTCCTGCTCGTTATTCTATCCATGCTGGCATCTTTTTCAGGGATGGCCGCCGCGCCGATGGCCGCCCCGGCAGCCGCAAAGATTGAAAAGGTAACCCTGGTTCAGGCAACTTTTATGAAAGAGAAGGGCATGATCTTCAAATTCAAAGTTGTTGGAACTTTTACCGAAAAGGAGCTTAAAGGCTCTTTGCTGGTAAAAGGCAAGAGCATCAAACTGCGCTGCCGCTACCATGCCAAGAATGATATCGTGCAATGCACCGCTCCCGGCGGCACTTCAACCAATTTCGCGGGCAAAACGGCCCTGGTTTCATTAAATGGGTTCAATTTTTGGGTAAAGGTCCCGGCAAAAAAAGAGTGCCCGACCTGCGAATAGCAAGGCAGTTAAAACAAAAATGGGCGGCCTTTGATGGCCGCCCATTTTTGTTTTCAAATTACACAGCCGGTTCAGGTTGCGGAGCTTCGACCCGTTTCAGCACAACTTCGTTATCGGCATCGATATCGACCTGGATGCTGTCGCCGTCGACAAAGGTGCCGGCCAGCAGGGCATCTGAGAGTTTATCTTCGACCCGCTGCTGGATGACGCGGCGCAGGGGGCGCGCGCCCATTTCGGCGTCGTAACCCTGCTCGGCAAACAGATTCAGGGCCTCGGGTGTGGCGGTCAGGATGATGCGATGCTCCACCAGCCGCGCGGCAACCTTGTCCAACTCCAGCTTGACGATCTGCTGGATGTCGTCCTTATTCAGGGCGCGGAAGATGATGGTGCTATCGACACGGTTGATAAATTCAGGGCGGAAGGCGCGTTTGAGCGATTCGTTCAACTTCTTGCGCATCTCGTCGTAAGTGACCTTTTCCTCTACTTCTTCATCACGCTTTAGCTGGAAACCGAGCGAGGTCTGGCGCTTGATCAGGTCTGCGCCGACGTTGGAAGTCATGACGATGATGGCGTTGCGGAAATCGACCTTGCGGCCCTTGGCATCTGCCAAGTGGCCTTCTTCCATAATCTGCAAGAGCATGTTATGCACTTCAGGATGGGCCTTTTCGATCTCATCAAAAACCACGATCGAGTACGGGCGACGGCGCAGGGCTTCGGTCAGTTGACCGGCGTCTTCGTAGCCGACGTAACCGGGAGGCGCACCCACCAGCCTGCTGGCGGTATGGCGCTCCATGAACTCGGACATATCCAACTGTATGGCGGCGTCTTCGCTGCCAAACATGAACTTGGCCAGCGTTTTGGTCAGTTCGGTTTTGCCAACGCCGGTCGGGCCGAGGAAAATGAAGGAACCGATCGGACGGCGCGGGTCTTTGAGACCGGCGCGGGCGCGGCGCACAGCCCGCGAAATGGCGTCGATGGCTTCGTCCTGGCCGATGATCGAGCCCTTAAGCTCATCTTCCATGTGCAGCAGGCGTTCAGATTCTTCCTGGGCAAGCTGCATCAGGGGTACGCCCGTCCACATCGACACCACTTCAGCGATATCTTCTGCGGTGACAACCGGACTGTTGGCGCGGTCCCAGATGGTGCGCATGCGTTCCAACTGGTCTTCGATGGAGATTTCTTTCTCCTGCCATTGCTTGATCTCTTCGTTGTTGGCTTCTTCCTGGGCCAGGACACGGTTCTGGCGCACTTCCCGCAACTGGGTGAACAGGTCTTTGGCCTGTTTGGCAGCCGGGGATTTATACATGCGCACCCGTGACGAGGATTCGTCGATCAGGTCGATGGCTTTATCGGGCAGGAAACGCTCGGTAACGTAGCGGGACGACAGGTGGGCGGCCGCTTCGAGGGCTTCATCCGAGATGACCAGTTTGTGGTGCTCTTCGTAAGCGCCGCGGATGCCTTTCAGGATGGCAATCGTCTCCACTTCGGAGGGTTCTTCAACCTGAACCGGTTGGAAACGCCGCTCGAGGGCCGCATCCGATTCGATGTGCTTGCGGTATTCGTCGAGAGTGGTCGCGCCGATGACCTGTAGCTCACCGCGCGAAAGGGCCGGTTTTAGGATGTTGGCCGCGTCGACGCTGGAACCGGCTGCGCCAGCCCCAACCAGCATGTGGACTTCGTCAATGAAAAGGATCGAGCCGGTCGCCTTGAGTTCGTCGATGACGCGCTTGAGGCGCTCTTCGAACTGGCCGCGATACATGGTTCCGGCCACCAGTGAACCGACATCCAACTGCAGGACGCGTTTGTTCATCAACGGGGCCGGGACTTCGCCCTCGATGATGCGCTGGGCCAGCCCTTCGACGATGGCGGTCTTGCCAACGCCGGGTTCGCCGATCAGGGCGGGGTTGTTCTTGGTGCGGCGCGCTAAAATCTGAATAACGCGTTCGATCTCCATCTGGCGGCCAATGACCGGGTCGAGCTTGCCCTGTTCGGCCTTGGAGGTCAGGTCAGTGGCAAGCTGGTCTACCAGCGGAGTCTTGGCGTTTTTGTCCTGTGGTTTCGCGCCCTGGGGTTCGCGTCCGGCCCCGCCAGCGGGAGCAGGCGGAGGGGCGGTCGTGGAGGATTCCTGCAAAATGCGCCGGGTCTGGCGGCGGATCTCGTCCGGCGTCACGCCCAGGCGGCGCAGGGTCTCCATCGCCGTCCCGTCTATCAGAATCAGGCCCAGCAGCAAGTGCTCGGTGCCGATGTAATGATGCCCCATGCGGCGGGCTTCTTCGACCGCCAGTTCAAGCACCTGTTGGGTGTCGGCGGCCAGTTCGATGCGTTCGCCGGGAGGCGTTTGGCCTTCACCGACCAGGCGCACAACCATTTCGCGCACGCGCGGGGCTTCGAGTCCCATTTCGCGCAAGACACGCCCGGCAACGCCGCCTTCCTCTTCTATTAATCCAATGAGCAGGTGTTCGGTCCCGATCAAATTGTGGTGCGCGCGTTCGGCTTCCTGGTGAGCCAGGCTCAGTACGCGCCGCGCTCGCTGTGTAAAGCGGTCCATGCCAGCCATAGTTTTTTTCTCCTTCCCCGGCGGGAACGCCAGGGCATCAATCAGACAAGAACGGTCTGATTGCATTTTACCAAAAAGCAAGCGGCAGGGGCATATGAATATGATAAGAGTTTGTAATAGTCAGCTTACAAAAGCCTTAACCGGCGGGGCCGGTTTTTAGGCCGAAATTCTTTTTTCGATCGCCGCGCGGATTTTGTCCATCAGCGGCTTGTGGCGGACAGGGTCAAACTTGGGGACGTCGTCCCAGGGGTAGAACCAGACCGGGCCTTTGCGGTACTGCTCGGGTTCGGCATCGTAGCGCGGAACGATGTGGGCGTGCAGGGCTGCTTCGCTGTTGCCGAGGATCTCGTAGTTGATGCGCCAGGCGCCGGTGACTTCGAGCAGGGCGTCGCCGATGAGGGTCATATCGCGCAGAAAGATTTCGCGCTGGCGGATGGACAGATCGTTGAGTGAGCCGACGACCGGGTCGGGCAGCAGCAGGCAGTAGCCGTTGAGCACCTGGTGGTCGCCAAAGACGGCCCAGCCCGATTCCATTTTGCACAAGGTGGTGGGGTTTTGGCCCTGGCGAGACAGTTCGACGCGTTGGTGGATGAGGGTTGTCATGGTTTTAGGGTCGTTGAATGGTGAAGGTTATTTGTGCTTACCAGTTAGGGCAGGTAATTCACTATTTTGGTTGAGAAGTGCGGCAATTTTTTCGGCCCTTTCCTGTGCATCTTCAAGATTATCAAAGTTCGCGCAAATGCAGATTTCACGCTTTTCGCGGCAATCAATAACCTGAAAGGTATTGGCATCAAATTGGCTTACGGTGTATCTTTCCATAAAGTTTTATCAACTTTTCAGCCGATAATATCCCGGTCTTACAAACTCGATAACATTCTTGTCTCGCAAAAACTGTAATTACTGCCGGATTTTAGCCTGGATATTGTTGTTTTGCGGGTGCTTTGCCTTTAGCGGTGTCACCACAGTTAATCGTGGTCAATTAGCCCACCTTTGGGTCAATGCGATCATAGCCTGAGAAGGCCTGCCGCGCTGAATAGGTGGGCTCCAACGAGGCGGAGG
>JAKLPV010000184.1 GCA_022013685.1 Anaerolineae bacterium | reverse complement strand
CCAGGGGAAATCTTTTGCCAGCGGGGAAGATTTCTCCCTTCGGTCGAAATGACAATATGGGCGAAGCGACAATTTCCTGGCTTTCAACTCAAATGGAACGCACCCAAATCATATAATAAAGATTTAATCTTCCCCGGAAACAGCAACATCCCAAATCCACCAATTGTAGTTATCGGTATCCACAAAAGCATTTGAATTATGTGATATATAGCTTCTTCACTTTCGGAAATAGCTATTCCTGCGTCTATCTTTCGTAAGAAGTCATCTTTTACCAATAAACCAAGCCAAAAGAGCACCTCAGATACAACCACAAACACAATAAGCGGAATATATTTTTTCATGGGTTTCTCACCTTAAATGCAGCCGGATAAATGATTGTCCCTATTGCGTTGATCGAGGGTTAGACAAGTCAATTGACTTGTTACGCTTTTTCGTAAAGTTTTGGCTCATAAAACGCATACTCCTGTCTGGGTTTGGCTTTGGTACTCATTGGTGAAGCCGTATCCGCTGGAGCCGGCTCCGCTGGTGGTGGTGACTGCGCCCCTTCGTTACACTCAGGGCAGGCTCCCGCATCGTAGACTTGGGCAAACGTCACGGCTCCGGCAAAAAGATGTAATTGCGCGTAAAAACAGCATCCCGCTAAAACTCATAACAGGATGCTGTTTTTACGGCCCGCGACAATTTGGCAGGTTTGCTGCATAAATGTTCCAAAAAGATAACAGACCAAGAGTTAATAACATTAAGCCAACACAGCGCATATAAAACTTTTGATAAAATATCTGCATTGGGGAATCAGATTTGTTGAACAATTTAGCAAGCCCTGAAGGTATTATAAACAGGTTGATGCCTGCCCAGATACTCACTATACCTGCTAAAAATGATTCTACACCGTCATAAAAACAAAATTCGCTTTGCGGTGGGGAAAACCCGTTATCAACATATTTAAAAAACTCTCTTTTTTTCCATGTTCCAAAAACAATCCCCACGCAAATAAGAATAAGCATCGAAATATTGATTATTTTTCTCATCAAAAAGTCATCCTTGGCATTATCCCTGCGACTGGCTTGCGTAATAGATCATTTTTTCACAAAAAACGATGCAGAAGAGTGTGCCTAAAACAATGGTGAATATGTTTATCGTTCCTTTAAACTTAAATTCAGCGGGATAAATGTCAGAATTCCGTATCAAGGTTACTCAGTAAAAAAGGCTGATGAAGATTAACACAAAATGGTACATGAGTGTGCCCAGAGGAATAATAGCTACCAATGCTATTAATGAAGTCGCATAAGTCATTGCCTTGTTCATCTCACTGAGTTCATCCCAAGGAACAGATGCATATATACGTTTATTTGGTGCGCTTAGCCAACCTTGCGCAAATTGCGGCGATTTCCAAATGGTCAGGCCCGGGCCAACCATATAAGTGAAGAATAAAATAAAGTAAAAAATTACTATCAGATCACGATGCGCCTGAGATAATTTAATTTTGCTTATCCCGTCATCAGAGAATAAACCTAATATGGTTAAAACCAATCCTCCAAAAACAAATATAGCAAATAGTGTGTACCCGATAGCTCTGCCTATCCAATACTCTTTCGTAAAGTTTTGGCTCATAGAACCCACTCCTGTCTGGGTTTGGCTTTGATACTCATTGGTGAAGCCGTATCCGCTGTTTGCATCTGTTACTTGAAAAGCAGGTCAAAATATAGATCATATTTACTTTTAATACTTCCATAGGTAGCTAATATCAACACAACCCCGACAACGCGAAGGTTGAACAAATCAATTGTGGACCAAACAGTTTTGACTCTAAAGACATCGGTAAACCAAGCCGCGAACTTCTTTGGAGACAGAAGCATCCAAAACCCATTAATTGCTGTTATTGGAATCCACAAAAGCGTTTGAATTATGTAATATAGAGCTTCTTCCTTTTCGGATACTACTATCCTTGCGTCTATTTTTTGCAATAGGTCATCTTTTACCAACAAGGCTACACAAAAGAGTGTCCCAAAAGCGATAAGCGGAAGATATTTTTTCATTGGTTTCTCACCTTAAATGCAGCGGGATAAATGATTGTCCTGATTGCGTTAATTTAAGCCAAAATAAAAACCCGCGTTCTCCGCCTCCAATAAAAAGCCGATTCCCCTGCCATAAAGCCTATTATACCGACCTCGCTCTCGACAAACCCAAATTCGATAATCCAACCGAACCGGGCAGAAATAGCCTGAATGGCGCAACCCAATTTGGCGGATTTGCGTAGTTCATGTTAAACTAAATTTTTCAAAGGAGTAACTCATGAACGAACGTCCCGGTTGTCTTGCTGGTCTGCTAAAACTCTTCCTGGTTGATGCCATCCTCGACTTTTTCCAGGAAAAATTCGGCTTTGGGCGCGGCGGGTGCTGCGGCTGCGGCTGCGGAGTCATCATGCTAATCATCTCAACCGCTATCACCTGCTCCATCCTGCTCGGCACCGATTGGCTCAACTTCGGGTTTTAATGCACCGCCTGCTGCTTGCGCTCTTCCTTCTTTTGTGGATGTCGCTGCCCGTGGATGTTTCCGCGCAGGAAGGCGACTCGACCCCCACGCCAACTCCAGACGAAACGAGCCAGGCGGAGCAATCCACCCCTGCGCCCGGATCGGCCTCGATCGGCATCACCTCCCCGTTGCCGGGAGAGACTCTCGCGGGCAGCATCCCGATCAGCGGTCTGATCACCCAGCCCGGATTCAGCCTGTGGGAATTGTCCTTTTCCTTTGTCGATAACCCGACCGACAACTGGTTCCTGCTCGCCAGCGGCACACAAACCCTGGAAGGGGAAATCGCCAACTGGGACACCACTCCCCTGACCGACGGCGACTACGCCCTGCGCCTGCGCGTCTATTTTTCTGACGCCTACCGCGATGTGCTGGTCACGCCCGTTCGAGTTCGCAATTACTCCGTCGACACCCCCAGCCCGACCCCAACCCAGACAGCCACCCTGGCTGGCCCATCCCTGCCGAACGCCACTTCCAGGCCAACTGAGACCGCCACCATCACGCGCACACCGCGCTCGACCCCAACAGCGCTGCCGCCCAACCCGGCCATCCTCACCAACAAAGAAATCGCCGCATCGTTGCTGCGCGGGGCAGGTTACACAGCGCTGAGTTTCGCCGTGTTCGGGCTTTTGGCCTGGCTGAAAATACGATTGACCCGCAAGCAATAGGCATCCCAAGAAGATAAAAAAAACAGGCTGTCCATTTCAGGACAGCCTGTTCAGCATTACGGAATCTGTTACGCGCTAGGTTGGGGTGTGCCGCTCTTCTTTCCGGAAGGGGCCGGGAAGATGGCCTCGAACTCCTCACGAGTGATCGTTTCGACTTCGAGCAGCCGGTTGGCAATTTCATCCAGCTTTTCACGATACTCGGCCAGGATGGCGCGCGCCTGCCCGTAGGCCTCATCAATCAACTTGCGCACTTCGCGGTCGATCTGGTTGGCAACATCGTCAGAGTAGTCGCGCTGCTCCGAGATTTCGCGCCCCAGGAAAACCAGTTCCTGGGCCTGGCCGTAGACCATCGGGCCAAGATCGCTGCTCATCCCCAGGCGGGTCACCATGGCGCGCGCCATGCGAGTGACCTGTTCGATGTCATTCGACGCGCCAGAAGTAATATCGTCAAAGATCAATTCTTCAGCGGCGCGGCCGCCCAAAGCATAAGCCAGGGTTGCCATCATTTTCTTGCGCGACATCAGGATGCGGTCTTCGTTCGGGCGGAACCAGGTCACGCCGCCCGCCTGTCCGCGACCAACGATGGTCACTTTCTGGACCGGGTCGGCTTCAGCAATCGCATTGGCAACCACTGCATGGCCTGCTTCGTGATAAGCGATGATACGCTTCTCTTCTTCGCTGATCAGGCGGCTTTTGCGTTCCGGGCCCATCACAACCCGCTCGATGGCTTCTTCCATTTCGGGCTGGCCGATGGATTTCTTGTTGCGCCGGGCAGCCAGGATGGCTGCTTCGTTAACCAGGTTTTCCAGGTCAGCGCCGGTAAAGCCAGGGGTGGCGCGCGCCAATGAAGCCAGATCGGCCTCCGGTTCGAGCGGCTTGCCCTTGATATGAACTTTCAGGATGGCTTCGCGGCCTTTCACATCAGGACGGTCGAGGGTCACGCGGCGGTCGAAGCGGCCGGGACGCATCAGGGCCGGGTCGAGAATGTCGGGGCGATTGGTGGCAGCCATGATAATAACGTTTGTATCGGTGTCGAAACCGTCCATTTCAACCAGCATCTGGTTAAGGGTCTGTTCGCGCTCGTCATGCGAACCGCCCAATCCCGCGCCACGTTGCCGTCCGACAGCATCGATTTCGTCGACAAAAATAATACAGGGGGAATGGCGCTTGGCTTGTTCGAACAGGTCGCGCACGCGGCTGGCGCCAACGCCGACAAACATTTCAACAAATTCAGAACCTGAGATCGAGAAGAAAGGCACACCCGCTTCACCCGAAACGGCTTTGGCGAGCAGGGTTTTCCCTGTGCCGGGAGGCCCCACCAGCAAGACGCCCTTCGGGATGCGCGCGCCCAACTGGATGAACTTCTGCGGCTCGCGCAAAAATTCGACCACTTCCTTGAGCTCTTCCTTTGATTCATCCGCACCGGCGACATCGTCAAAGGTTACGGTAGGATTCTCGCCGGTGAACATGCGCGCGCGACTCTTGCCGAACGACATGGCCTGGTTGTTAGACCCCTGCGCCTGACGGAAAATCCACCAGAACAGAAAACCCAGCAAAAGGAAGGGCAAGACATAGCCCAACACGCTCAGGACGGTCATCCAGGAGCTGGGCGGGCGGATTTCGATCTTGATGTTCGAGGGTTCCAATTTTTCAGCAGAAACGCCCAGGGCCACCAACTGCTGCACCAGGGTTTCACCGCTTTCTTTTTGGGTGCTGCGTTCAACGACTTCTGCGCCGCTTTCAGAATAAATAACACGTAAGCGGTTATCGTTCTCGACAAGAATGCGCTTGACTTCGCCTTGTTCAATTTGGGCGGCCAACTCATTAATCGTTAAAACTTCCTCTGTAACGGGCCGCTGCTGCATCTGGAAAAACACCATCGCAATGATCGCGATGAAGAGCAGGGCGTAAATCATAAAAGACTGGTTGCGCGAATTATTCACAAAAACCTCCTCAGTAAGAGACTCAAAATTATACCAATCGCCCCTGCCGGGGCGCACATTTCATTAATAACTTATACGATTCTCTTATAAATCCCCATCAAAAGCCATCAGGATGCGGCGGGGTGGTCTAATATCAGTGTCACCGGGCAGTGATCCGAGCCCATGACAACATCATGAATGACGACATCGCGCACTTGCGGCATTAAGGCAGCAGAAACCAGGAAGTAATCGATCCGCCAGCCGATATTGCGCTGGCGCGCAGCCATGCGGTAGGTCCACCAGGTATACTGGGCCTTCTCGGGGTGGAGAGCCCGGTAAGCATCGACAAAACCATGCTCCAGAAAACGCGTCACCCACTCGCGTTCCTCGGGCAGGAAACCGGATGTCTCCCGGTTTTCATCCGGGCGGGCCAGATCGATGGGCTGGTGGGCAGTGTTGAAATCGCCGGTAATGATGATCTTTTCACCAGCCGCGTGCAGTTCATCGCAAATTTCGAGCAGGCGGGCGTAAAAATCGAGTTTGTATTCGACACGGTCGTGTCCACGCTGTCCGTTGGGAAAGTAGATGTTATAAAGGTAGAAGTCAGGGTGGCGGGTACGGATTACGCGCCCCTCGATGTCGAAACGCTCTTCGCCCAAACCGAGGGCCACCTGTTCGGGCAGTTGGCGGCACATCGTCGCCACGCCGCTGTATCCGGGTCGTTCGGCAGAGTTCCAGATCACGTCATAGCCGGGAAAATCCATCTGTTCCGCAGTCAATTGCTCGGTTTTGGCTTTAATTTCCTGCAAGCACATCATGTCGGGCGACTGGGATAAAACCCACTCTTTCAGTCCCTTGCCGAGTGCGGCGCGGACACCATTTATGTTCCACGTGCTGATTTTTATGGTCATTGTGGTAAACTTATTTCATCTTTCGATAGGATTTTTTATATGAGCAGTGATCCAAAACGTATTTTATGTATCGAAGACGAACCAGACATGATCGACCTGATTCGCCTGATTCTTGCGCGGCATGGGTACGTTTTCGACAGCGCGCCTGGCGGTGAAGAGGGCTTGCGCAAAGTGCGCGAAACTCATCCTGACCTGGTGCTGCTCGACCTGATGATGCCTGATATAGATGGTTGGGAAGTATACCAGCAAATAAAAGCGGACGAAAAAACACGCGATATACCGGTAATCATCGTCACAGCCAAGGCTCAGAAAATCGACAAGGTGCTCGGCCTGCAAATCGCCAAAGTGGACGACTACATCGCAAAACCTTTCAGCCCGGCAGAACTGGTTGAAAGCGTCCAGCGGATTCTTGGCAAAAAGTAGTTTCACATATCAAGGAACGAAAAAGCAGGGGCGGCACAAGTCGCCCTTTTCGTATGTAAAAATCTATGGCTGAAAAAATTGTAATCCTTAGCAACCCAAACAACCTGCTGCCCAGTCCCATTCGCGCTCGCTGGTGCGTTTCATTCTTCTCGCGTCTGCGCGGGTTCATGTTCCGCCGCGAACTGGCGCGCGATGAAGGCCTGGTGCTGGTCGAGGGCCGCGAAAGCCGCATGGACACCAGCATTCACATGTTCTTCGTCTGGACCGACCTGGCCGTCATCTGGCTAAACGCCGAACGGGAAATTGTCGATACGGTATTGGCGCGCGCTTGGCGCCCATTCTACGCCCCGGCCAAACCGGCCCAATACACCATCGAAGTTCACCCGGAACGGCTGAATGAATTCACTGTTGGGGACAAAGTGGAATTTCTTGATGAGTAAAAAATTTATTCTGTTCATTGTAACTTTAGGGCTGCTTACGCTGTCTTTCAGCCAGGCATCCGCCCAGGAAACACCCCCTGCCAGCGGCCCGATCTACATCATCCAGAGCGGCGACAGTCTCTCGACCATTGCCGCGCGCTTCAACATCAGCTTGCAAGAATTAATGGATGCCAACCAGATCGAAAACGCCAACTTCATCTCGGTCGGTGACCGCCTGGTCATCCCCGGCCTGGAAGGAGTCAGCGGCATTCTGGATACAAACATCCTCGGGTTTGGCGAAACCCTGCAAAATATCAGCCGCCGCAATCAGGTCACCCCCGAAGCGTTGGCGCGCATCAACCGCATCACCAGCCCGTCTGAACTTTACGCCGGCTCGAGTTTGATCGTGCCGCTTCCTGAAGAATCGCAGCCTTTGAGCAAACGGATGGTGGTGCAGGCCGGACAAAGCCCGCTGGAAGCCGCCATCCTGGCTGGCAGCGACATCTGGACGATAAGCGCGCTCAACAACCTGCCCGGAACCTGGTCGCCGTTACCGGGAGATGTGTACTACGCCCCTGGTCAGGCCGAAGAAGGCGCGCCCGCGCCCAATGGGATGCCATCCGCCTTTAGCGAGATCAGCGTTGCGCCCCTGCCCACCACTCAGGGACGCACGGTGACGATTTTCATCCGCACCCAGCCGGGCGTGCAGCTCTCCGGCCTGCTGGTGGATATGCCCCTGCACTTTTTCGCGTTGGAAGAAGAAGGCCACTATGCCGCCATCCAGGGCATCCATGCCTTGCTGGCTCCCGGCGCATATCCCTTGCAACTGCAAGCCGACCTGCCAGACGGTTCGCAACAAATCTTTGAGCAGCGTGTCATCGTCGAAACCGGTTTCTACCCGGAAGAAACTTTGCTGGTCGAGCCGGAAACGCTCGACCCGGTCACCAGCGACAGCGAAATGGCGCTGCTGCTCGAACTCGTCAGCAAAATCAACCCCACCCGGCTGTGGAGCGGCATCTTCAAAAGCCCATCCTATTTCAACGATTGTTTTACTTCCCAGTATGGCTACCGCCGAACCTACATCGGCAAGGGCACCGGGCAGGAATATTACTCCTTTCACAGCGGGCTGGATTTTTGCGGCGGCGAAGGCTTGCCAATTTCCGCCCCCGCCAATGGCGTGGTGGTCTTTGCCGGTCCGCTGACCATTCGCGGCAACGCTACCATTATTGACCATGGCTGGGGCATTTTCAGCGGCATCTGGCACCAGTCACAGATCCTGGTCAGCACCGGACAACAGGTCTCTGCCGGGGATTTGATCGGCAACGTTGGCGGCACCGGGCGCGTCACCGGAGCACACCTGCACTGGGAAGTGTGGGCGAACGGCATCCAGGTCAATCCGCTGGATTGGCTGAACAATGTTTATCCGTAATTTCAAAAAACGCATCATAGCCTGATGCGTTTTTGTTTCAAATTGCAAAGGCTCTCTGATATTTGCCATAAAGTAGGCCGCATTTTGGGGTATGAGCGCGTACGCGCTCATACCCCAAAATGCGGGGGCTTGTCACGAAAATTCCTAAAGAGCCACTGCAAAAGTGTTGTTTCAAAAATAACAATATGCTACACTAATTTCGCAACCAAAAACTTGGAGGACTAGAATGAGCGAAATCATTGGCTATCTCAAACAAAGCGATATTTTTTACCAGTTTACCCAGACCCAACTCGAACTGGTTTCCAACCTGTGCCAGGAAAAGACCTTTAATGAAGGGGAGACAATTTTCGAAGAAAATAGCAGCAGTAAAGAATTGTATGTCATCATTCAGGGGGAAGTGGATATTATCGTAGACCCCAGTGTCGTAGGTTCACAGCAAGAAAAGGAAAGAATGGTACTCGCCACGCTGCGGCGCGGTCAATCCTTTGGCGAGGTAGCCCTGGTGGATGAAGGCTTGCGCTCGGCAACGGCCCAGGTGCGACAAAAAAACACGCGCCTGCTGGTTATCCCGCGCGAGAAAATCCTGATGCTTTGTGAAACCTATCCGCAGCTTGGCTATCGCATGATGTACAACCTGGCCGCCGATTTGGCCATGAAAATCCGCCATACCGACCTGAAGGTTCGAGAAAAAGTGTTATACGGACAGCTAAAGTCGCAATAAAAAATCTATTAAAAACTCTACATGTGCTTGACCGTTCCAGCGAGGATAATGTAATATCCTTTCGTAAAGTCGTTACAGGGCCTGTGTAAATTTCGGCCAATATTTTTGCGCAGACCTGGGAACGAAATCAGATTGACCCAACTTTTCCCCAAGGAGGAAGAAAGAATGTCTAAACGCTTGTTCGT
>JAKLPV010000183.1 GCA_022013685.1 Anaerolineae bacterium | reverse complement strand
TCGGCGTGCCGGATCTGCAGATCGTCGAGGGCGCAGCACCCGATATTTTACGCGGCCTGCCGCAGCCCGATGCGATCTTCATCGGCGGCGGCGCGACCAATGACGGCGTTCTCGACGCCGCGTGGGCGGCGCTGGCATCGCGCGGCCGCCTCATCGTCAATGCGGTAACCATCGAAACCCAGGCCGAACTGACCCGCCGCTTCACCGCGCTGGGCGGCGAATTGCTGTCGTTCAACTTCGCCCGCGCCGACAGGATCGGCGGCTTTCACGGCTGGCGCGCGGCGATGCCGGTCGTGCACTGGACGGTCGCCAAGCCATGACGAACATCATTGCCATCGGCATCGCGCCCGATCAGAGTGACGGTAACGTTCGCAAGGCCAGGCTCGCCACCACCCTGAACGCCATCGCTGTTCAGGTCATACCAGACGAAATCGCCAACCGAGGAGCGCGGCAGGGAATCGCTGACCGAAGCATACTGTGGGGTAAGCTGCTGGGCGCTGGAAACCACAGCGGTATTGTCGATACTTGACAGGGCGACTGGATCATCCACTTCTATCTGATAAATGAGCGTTAACTGCTCTCCGGGCAACAAGTCAAACGCGTCGGTTGACACCAAGAGAGCCGGAGGAGCACCGTTGGTCAGATCAGGATAAGATCCTCCTGGAATGTTATCCTTGGTAGTGGCTGAGCCTGCATATTCTATCTGCACATTATCGATATAAAAATAATCCCCAGTTTGCCAATTTGGAGTTCCAGGCCCAGCTTCAAACCGAATGATGGTATTGCTTGCCAAGTAGCTGCCCAAGTTGATGGAAGCGCTGCCTGATTGACTTCCATCATATGTTGCTAAGGTTGTAAAGTTTGTTCCATCTGTTGAAACACGCACGGCTGCAAGCTGACCTCCATCTAGGCTTATGGTTTGCCAATCAAAAGAAAGTGTTGCGGAAGAGGCGGAGGCCAGGTTAACACTTCGCTCAATTCGTTCATAGCTAGGGTAGGCATAATAAAGAAAAAGACGTCCATCACCCGCAACACCCACGTAGTTCCCAATTGGACCAGCAGTGCCATATGGATCATTTTCAACCCAATTGGTTGCCCAATTGCTCGAACCATTATTGTTATTATAAAGTTGCGTAGAAAACTCGTCCCGAACGGTATAACTATTTTGAGGTACGATCATCGTACTTTGGGGCACATAAGTAGTACCACGAGGGAGAACATCCGTAATGCTGACACCTGTTTGATTCTGGCCGCTGTTGTTGCGCACTAATAAGGTATAGGTTATGGTATTGCCCGGTTGTATGTTGCCGCCGGCGCTGGAGCTTTTGGCAATACTCAAAACGCCCAACTGGTAACCAAAATCAATATCAGTGCGCACCTCACCAGCAGCCACCGTAACGCTGGCTTCGTGGTCGTTGGTTGGAGCCGAAAGGTCATACGTTTGGGTGGAACCGGCCGGCAGGCTCGTGGTATCAACCCGCACGGCATAGGTGCCCGGCGGCAGGTTGGTGATGGCGTAATTGCCATTCGAATCGGTCGTTGCGAAACGTTCGCCGACATCGTAGGTGTTATCGTTATCTGCGTCAATATAGACGCGCACACCCGAGATACCGCCTTCGCCAGCATCCTGAACACCGTCGCCATCCAGATCGTTCCAGACCCGGTCGCTGATCGTTGCGCCGGGGGCCGCACCGTAATCAACATCGGTGGCAGAGGGGGTTCCGGGCGAAAGAGTCCGTGTCATGGGATCGGCGTAAAGGGCTCCGATATTGGTAATGGAATAATTGCTGGGCAGAGTTGTCTCATCCAAATCAGCCTGATAGACACCATACGGCAGGCCAGTAAAGCTGTAAGCTCCACCGCCGCTGGTGGCTTTGGCTGGGAAGACGATGTTGTCGGCGGTCGTCGCCAGGTTGCCATCCTTTCCGGCCCAGGTCAGGTTGACGGCCACACCATCCAGGCCCACTTCCGCGCCGCCATCCTGAATACCATCACGGTCAACATCGTACCAGACAAAATCGCCAATCGAGCCGCTGCCGCGATAGCCGAAATCGGCCAAGTAGTAAGGTTTGTTGGTGGAGCCGGGGCCAATTGTGACGGTATGGCGGCTGTTGCAGCCCGCGCCAGGGCAGGCGCTATCCGGATCGCCGGTTTGGGTCAGGCCGCCAGGCAGGGTGCTGGTATCCACCACCACATAATAAGTGCCGTCTGACAACCCGGAGAAGGTGTACTGTCCGCTGGAATTGGTTGTGGTGGTCGGTTCGCCCGCATTCCAGATGCCATTGTTATTCGTATCCAGGAAAACGGTGACCCCCGCCAGGCCCGGTTCGCCCGCATCCTGCACGCCATCGCCATCCTGGTCGAGCCAGATGAAATCGCCGATCTTGGTCGGCGGGTCAATAAAAATTTCAACTTTGGGAATATAGGTCAGGTTCAGCCCGCTAACCTGGGCGTTATTTTGAACCGTGGTGGCCGCCGGGATCGAGGCGTCAATCGTCACCCGGAAAGTGACCAGGAAGTAGCTATCCAGGTTAAGGGTGCTGGGAATCAGGTAACCGAGATCATCCAGGGGGAAAGGTGTCCCCGAAGCGGCATCGGGAATGCTGATGCCATCGATTTTGGTTGAGTTGGGAAAGTAATTGGTATAGGTTGGAATAATATCTTTAACGGTGATCAGGTTACCGGGAATCGGAAGCGCGCCAACATTGTTAATCTTAATCTGGTATTCGAAGGTATCGCCGATATCGAATTTGCCATCGCCGTTCAAATCATTGGTTAGGACGGCATTTTTGATGGCCGTATAATTCGGCAAAGGCGGAACGCTGGTGCCCACATCCAGACCGGGAGCGCTATTTGAGGCAATCCCCGGGGCCTGGCCCCAGGCCACCGCAATCTTGTTGCTGCGGCTGTTGGCGCTTTCGCTGCCGTTGCACAGGTAGAGCAGCATGCCAGTCTGATCGCCATCCGTATCGAAAACCTGGGCGCGCTGTAAGTTGGTGAGAGTCAGCAGTTGATCATAGCGGCTGCCATTCGCATCCGTTAGCGCCCCGAGGCCATCACCATCGTAATCGGCGCAGATGTTCATGGTGCCAGTACCGACCGCCAGAACCCAGGCCGGGCTACCGTTTTCAGATGGGTTGGTGAAACTGGTTGGATCGCGACCCACACCCCAGCCCAACTGAGCCTGCTGGGTCAACTGGTTGCCTGGAATCAGGGTATAACCCCAGTCATTAGCCTGCCCGCCCGAGTTAATGTTTGAAATCGCCTGGAATTTCGGGGCGATGCCTGAAATGGGCTCCGTATAATAACGAACCCCAGTAGCGGCGGTCGGCATCAGGTCGCGGTAAGCGGTTCGAGCGGCAATCGACGGCAGATCAGCCAGCGCCCCGCTCGAATCAGCCCGTTTCACCGTAATCGCAGTTGTATTGGGGTTATAGATATAAACTGCCGTAGCAATGGTTGAGGTCGCATTGACCGGCGCATAATAATCGCTGGAGAGCAAGGCGAACGGATAGAGGGTAAACCAGGATGATTCGTAATTGCTGCCGATATCCCCGGTCAGGAACTGTGCCTGGATCGGTTTGTCCGCAGTAATCTGGTCGCCGCGGTTTATGGTGCCATCGTTAAACAAGTAGCTCTCGCCCTCGTTAAGGGTTGTAATCAAAGCAGGCGTGGTGCTGCCAAAGGGTGTCCGAAAAATCTGGGTTGTATTCTGGCTGGCCATGACCGACAGGGCCGCATAATCAAAATCATTGGCCTGGTCGCCTGAATCGGCGGGAATATCATAACGGGTGCCCCAAATATCGGTGTTGAGCATTTCCACCGAGCCGCCATGCAAGGTTCCAGCGTCGCTTGGCCAGGAAGTACGGGTGACAGCAATCGCATCGGTGGAAGAGATCTTGTCGCCGCCATCGAAATCGATGCGGGCCAAGTCGGTCGAGGGAACCAGGCTTTGCAAAATAACAATATCCCCAGCGTTAAAAACATCCGTGGTATAGCCGGGGGCGACCCCGTTGGCCGGGTTATTATCACCCCAAACCTCGCTGGTGCTTTGCGCAGGGTTGGTGGTCTTCGTTTCAAAGCCATCTTCCCAATGATCAAAATAAATGGCCGTGCCATCGGTCACAACCGTCACCGAGACATAAGAATACATTGGATCATTGGCCGCCGCGTTGATGGTATCCAACGCCAGCAAACCCTGGTCTTCGGGAACCGGAACATAATAAGTTTGCACAGTCTGGAAGACACTGCTGGCAACATGCGTGCTCGTGGTCCAATAAGTGATGCGCACATCATCCGCGTAGAAAAATTCAGTCGCTCCGGTGAAGCCAGCCGTGGTTCGAAAACGAATGCGGGTGTCGCTCGAGCGATACGGAGTCAGGTTATAAGCGCGCACAACATTAGCCGTATTCCCATCAAAAGTTTCCAAGGTAGTCCAGATGGTTGTATCGCCATCATAAACTTCCAAGACCAGGGTATCCCCCGCTTCCAAGTTGGCGTCGGTGTGACTGTAGCTCAACGTGACCTCGACATTTGCCGCGGGGATATTGACGGAACGCTCAATGCTCTCGAAACCGCCATCGACAGTATTCCCGATGCGCAAAGCGCCGCCGGTAATTTGCACATCCCCGCTGCCTGCCCCGCCCGTGTCGTTGGTCTCAATCCAATCCCCGGCCCAGTTGGCGGTGCCATTCTGGTTGGTATATAATGCCGACTCAAAATTATCCAACACGTACACCTGGCTGGCCCCGGCGGGCGCAGGCCAACTTAGCGCCGAAAAAACAACACCAAGCAATACCAAACCGGTTACCAACAATCTTATCTGAAAATAAACAAATGATTTTTTCATACGTAAACCCTCCCAATTAAATTAAAAGAGCGAAACCATGCGCAGCCGGTTTCGCTCTTGCTCGCTTGAGTCTCGCCTGTCATTACGGCAGCGACCAATCCTGACTCAAGGTCTTTGCATCTGCATAAAAGAAATTATATTCATACCAACTTGATATGGGTATAAATACCTAATTGAATTAAATCAATTCTATTACAGCCCGGCACGTTTCACAACACAAAACGCTTTCAGTTTTGTTATCAGGCAGGTGATTATCCATCACCCGGAAGGTATAATCCCTCGCAAAATTGTTAGGCAAGGCCTGGATAACAAAAAACGCTCCCGAACGGCTGCATTCGGGAGCGTTTTCGAACCTTGTTACACAAACAATTTCAGGGCCGCGGGAGCAACAGCCAGCTTCCAGCAGTTAGAGCATCCGTTGGGCTAAGTTGATTATAGTGAGCCACCAAACTCACATCCACGCTTTGTTGTTCGGCCAAAGCATCCAGCGTAGAATCAGCCTCGCCGACCTGGTAGACTTCGAAACGCGGCAGTCCGCTGGCATCCTGTAAATCAACCGGGATGACCACCAGCCAATCCAGCCACAAGGGCAGGGGCATGACAAAATTGACCGCCTGGATCGCCTCCGGGGTCGTGCCATATCGGTCCGCCAGCGAAGTCAGACTTTCGCCGCGCGCCACACGATGGATCAGCAAGGCCGGGTTTTCCCCGATCAGGGTCTCCAGGGAGGCAGGCGGAGTCAGCGAAGCCGTTTCGGTTGGCGGGGGCAGCGTGGGGCTGGGCCTTGGGGATAGAATCGGCGTTGCTTCTGTAACCGCTTCCCCCGGCCCCTGCGGCTCTGGAGTCCCGGCCGGCGCCAGCGGCGCAGCAGCCTGAGGCGCCTCCGGGATGACGGTTGGCGCAGGCGAACTCAGGAATGCCCGAAAATTCCAGCCAAAGAACAATAACACGGCCAGGAACAAAAGCCCAATCAAAACCGGCGCAGCGATACGATATTTTTCGAGCGAGGAGGGGGCCGGGATAAACTCCCGCCGGGTCGCAATTTGCGGGTCGCCAAAAACCGGGCAGGACTGGTGCTCAGCCACCAGGCAGTAAGCCTGCTGGTGGCTGGCAAGAATTGCTTGCGGCGGCCTGACCCGATGGCAAAAATTACGCTCAGACGGGAACAAAGCGGGCGTTTGCGGATCGTGCGGCAATCCCAGATAAGGACAAATTTTCATATTAATGCCGGCTATTTTTCCGGCTCTTTGGCTGGCTCTTCACTGGGCACTTTCCTGGTGCGCCCAAACCAGGAAGTCATCTTGCTCTTGCCATTACCGTTTCCGCGGATTCCACGCCCATTGCCACGCGAGTCTTCATCGTAGTAATTATGATAACCGTACTCACCCTTGTAATAACCGGAGTAGTGACGATAGCCGCCATAGTAATTGGGCCGGTCGCGCGGGATGCGGTTCAAAACGATCCCCAAAATATTTGCCCCGGCGCGTTTCATTTGCTCCAGGGTGGTCAGGGCGGCGTCAGTGGGCGTCTTGCCGGGCCGGATGACCAGTAAAACGCCATCGGCGCGCGCGGCCAGGATGGATGCATCCGCCACCAGGAAGGGCGGCGCATCCACAATGATCATATCGAACAATTTATTGGCCGATTCGAGAATGGCGGCCATGCGCTCGGAGGCCAGCAAATCTGCCGGGTTCGGCGGGACTCCACCGCTGGTGATCACACTCAGGTTGCTGTCCTGCCAGGTGTGGGCAATATCGGCAATGCCGAGCGAATCGCGAAAGAGGTTACTCAACCCAACCCGGTTGTTCAGCCCGAGATGGTGATGGACGCGCGGACGGCGCAGGTCGGCGTCGATCAAAAGGACACGTTTACCACCCTGGGAAATCGTCACGGCCAGGTTGGTCGCCACGGTGGTCTTGCCCTCGCCGGGGTGGGCGCTGACAACCAGGAGGGTCTTGATGGGATTATCAACGCTGGCGAACTCAAGGTTAGTGCGCAGGGTGCGGAAAGCCTCCGCCGCCGGGGAACGCGGATTCTCCGAGACATACGCTTTGTCCTGGTGGTGCTCCAACTCGGCGATGTAACCGATGACCGGCAATCCGAGTGCTCCAGCAGCCTGGTCTGCAGAGCGGATGGTGTCGTCCAGGTATTCGATCAGGAAAACGATTGCAGCAGCCAGCATCAGGCCAACCGCCGCGCCCAGCCCGGCAGTGCTCAACGGCTGCGGCCGGATCGGGCGGTCAGGAACCAGGGCCGGGTCAATCGAAACGATGTTGGAAGTGCTGCTCAAGCGCGCCAGGCGGATGCCTTCATAACTGCTGAGCAGGTTGGCGCGGATCTGGCGATACAGCGCCAGAGTGGATTGCATTTGTTCCTGTTCCGTGTTTGTTTCCCCGACAGCCCGGTTTTGCCCCAGCACCACCAGGTTGGTGTAAATCTGCTGGTAGAGGTCATAGGTGGATTGCAACTGGCGCAGGCGCAGCTCGCCTTCGTTGATCTGGGAGCGGGTCTCAGGCGAGGGGGTTGGCGTCGAGAGGGAATCCGGCAAACGAGCGGGAGATTTAATGGTGTCCAGTTCATTTTGCAGGGCCAGAATCTCACCCTGCAAACGCTCGATTTCAGCCTGGGTTTTGGCGATCGCCTCCTGCGATTCGGCGCTGGAAACCGCCTCAGAACGCGCCTGCAAAGCGTCGATTTGGGAATCGACCTGTTCGATCTGGGCCTCCAGGCTTTGTTCCGAGGTCGCGTATCGTTCCGATTGCATCTGCACATTGCGCTCAATAAACACATCCACAAGGGTGTTGGCGATCAAGGCCGTGCGCTGCGGGTCGGCATCCTCAACAGTAATATCGATTAACTGGGTATTTTGAACAATCTGGACGCGCACCTGGGTGGGTAAAATTACGCCGCCGATCCGCCCGGCGACTGCATCAAGGATCGAGCGGCTCCTGAGGGTCTGGACGTAGGTCTGGGCCAGTTGATTCTCCATATAGAAATTGGAATAGGCATCGCTGCCGGCACCGCCTGTGCGCGAGGCGCTCACAACCTGGACGCGGGTCGAGGTCTGGTAGACCGGTTCCTGAAAAGAGCTAAAGATGAAAGCGCCCCCGCCGCCCAAAAGCAAACCAAGAATCAACAGCCAGGCCCAGCGCTGCGCAATCATCAAATAATGTTTAATTTCCATAGGTAAAATTCCTCCTGGCTTCCCCGATTAAAGGAGTCAGCGCGCCCTTAAAATTTCAGAAATCGATCGAGCAACTTCGCGCACATCAGCCTGGGTCATGTGGGCATAAAGCGGCAGAGTGACTTCCCGCGAGGCGACTGCGCGGGTAACCGGCAAACCATCCAAGCCGCCTGAAGTTTCGCGATAAGCCGTAAATTCCGGGATAGGGGGGTAATGAATGCTGGTTTGTATGCCCCTGGCTTTCATGCTCTCCATAAAAGCCGAACGATCTGCATTGGCCGGCAAAAGCACAGGCATAATATGGCAGGCCGAATTTCCCGCATGGCCGGCAAACGGAACACCCACCTGCGGAGCCAGCTCGGCCAGCAACTCATGGTAAAGCGCTGTCAGTACGCGGCGGTGCTGGTTGTTGGCGTCCAGCCTGGCAAGCTGGACCAGCCCCAGGGCCGAAAGCATCTCGCTCGGTCGGTAATTATATCCCAAGTCGGTCACGTCATAGCTCCAGGCGTGGCCGCGATGGCGGTCCCAGGTCAGGGTGGTCATGCCGTGCGAGCGCAGGCGGCGCAATTGGGCCGCGATCGAGTCGTCGTCGGTGGTCAACATGCCGCCTTCGCCGGTTGCCAAATTTTTATTGGAGAAAAAGCTAAAAGCCGCCACCTGGCCCCACGAACCGGCCCGCGCCCCCATCCATTCTGCGCCGGGAGCGTGGGCGGCGTCTTCGATCAGGATCAGGTGATGACGGGCCGCCAGGGCCTGGAAAGCGGCCATGTCGCAGGGGTAGCCGCCGTAATGCATCAGGATAATGGCGCGCGTGCGCGGGGTGATCAGGGCTTCGACCGATGCGGGCGAGATCGTCAGGTCGTTTTCGCTGACCACGTCCGCAAAGACCGGGGTCGCGCCGACATAACGGATGCAGGCGGCCGTGGCGACAAAGGTCAGGGCCGGGACGATGACTTCGTCGCCCGGTCCGATGCCTGCCCCGAGACAGGCCAGGTGCAGGGCCACCGTGCCGTTCGAGACCGCCACCGCATGCTTGACCCCGCAAGACTCGGCAAAAGCCTGCTCGAAGCGCTGGGTGACCTCGCCCATTGTCAGCCAGCGGCTGCGCAGCACATCCAGGACGGCCTGTTCTTCCTCGGGGCCATAGTCCAAATCGAAAAGCGGGATACGCCAACTCATAAGTTTTCTCCCAAAAATTGCTCACGCATGGCTTCAAAATCGAGAATGGCCTGCTCGTAATCGTCCGGGCGGCCCAGGTCCTGCCAGTAGCCGCCGAAGGGATAGCCGACCACCTTTTCGCCGTTTTCCAGCAGGCGCAGGATCAGGCTGGGAAAATCAAAATACTGGCCGCGCGGAATATAGGCCAGCGCCTGCGGCTCGAAAACATAAATCCCCATGCTGACCTGGAACTCATAGGTCGGTTTTTCGATATAGCCGGTGATCACCTGGCCGCCGTCCAGTTGCAAGACGCCCAGATCGATCTTAACCTGGCGGTTGTACATCGCGATCGTGACCATCGCCCCGGATCGGCGATGATGGGCCAGCAGGTCGCCAAAATCAAGCGTGGTCAGCACATCGCCGTTCATCACCAGAAAGGTCTGGTCGAGGCCCTCGATCAGGGTCAGCGGCCCGGCCGTGCCGAGCGGCTCTTCCTCGTAACTGTAGCAGATGCGGGCGCCGAGCTGCTCGCCCTCCTGAAAAAAGGCGCGCAGCAGGCTGGCCATATGGCCGACAGAGAGGATAAATTCGTCCACCCCGGCCCGCCGCACCTGGCGCAGCAGGACTTCGAGAATGGGCATATCGCCGATCGGCATGAGCGGCTTGGGGATGACTTTGGTATACGGGGCCAGACGGCTGCCTTTGCCCCCGGCGAGTATGACAGCTTTCATAATAAGATGGCCTCAATTCTGATGGCAAAAATCTTAAAAATCTTTAAACACGACCCCGCCAGGAACACGGGGCAAGCGGACACAAGGGAACACAAAGGAGATCTTTTTTTGGGAGTCCGAAATCTCCTGACTTCGGCGCAAAATCAGCCTTTTCGGAGTCCGAAGTCTCCTGACTTCGGTGCAAAATCGGGAGATTCTTGTGCCCGTCAGGGTATTGCACTCCAGGGCGCGGAGAAAATCGGCTTTTCCGGAGTGCGAAGTTTCTGACTTCGGTACAAAATCGTAACGCACCAAAACATTTACTTAATAAAGAGACACAAGCCCTGAGCGGAGAGCGAAGCTCGTAGTCGAAGGGCGGTTTTCGCTCAAACCACATACTCATCGCTCGTGTAATGGGCCAGGTTCTCGCGGATCCACTCGAAGGTCTGGCGCAGGCCATCGTTAATCTCCACCTGCGGACTCCAGCCCAGTTTTTCGAGCGCCAGGCGATTGTCCGAGATCAGGCGCAGGACTTCGCTCTTCTCAGGGCGCAGGCGCTGCGCTTCGACCACGATCTCAAGCGGGGGCTCGAAAATAGCCGCGATCTGCTGGGCCAGGTCGCCGATGCGCACATCGACGCCGGTGCCCAGGTTGATCGTCTGGCCCTCGACGCCCGGCGTCTCGGCAATCTTGAGAAAACCGGCCACGGTGTCGCTGACATAGGTAAAATCGCGGCGCGTATCCAGATTGCCCAAACGGATGCTGCCGCCGCTCAGGGCCTGGCTGATCATGGTCGGGATGACCGCCCTGGCCGACTGGCGCGGGCCATAGGTGTTGAAGGGCCGCAGCGTCACCACTGGCAGGCTATACGAACAATAAAAACTCTCGGCCAGTTTGTCCGCGCCGATCTTGCTGGCCGAATAAGGCGACTGGCCCTGCAGCGGGTGCTCCTCGTCGATCGGCACGCGCAAGGCGGTGCCATAGACCTCGCTCGACGAAGTGTGCACCAGGCGCTCGACCCCCAGGTCGCGGGCCGCCAAAAGCACATTCAACGTGCCGAGTATGTTGCTCTCGACCACCTCGGCCGGGTGCCGGTACGAATACGGGATGGCGATCAGCGCCCCCAGGTGAAAAACATGGCTGACGCCCTGCATCGCCTGGCGGACGGCATCCGCATCACGCAGGTCGCCCTGGGCGATCTCGAGCGCTTTGAAATCTTGAGGGGCCAGGAAACGCAGCAAACCGGGATCGTTGCGCGAGTTATAGCGCGTAAAGGCCCGCACCTGCGCCCCGCTGTGTTGCAGCGCCTCGACCAGGTGGCTGCCGATGAAGCCGCCCGCGCCGGTCACCAGCACGCGCTTATTTTTCCAAAAATCAGTCATGGTATCCGTTTCCATTTCGCGGGATAAAGTGTGTTTCGATACTGCGCAGCACATCCGACAAAACCACCAGACGCACCTCGGCCTGGCGGCAGGCCGCCAGGATACGTTCGCGATCTGCTTTTGAGACCTTGTTGATGGCATAGACCACCAGGCCGATATCTTCACGCTCCACCAGGGCCGGGATGTCGGCGGGCGTGCCCAGCACCGGCACCCCATCGTAGCGCATGCCCTGCTTGGAGGGGTCATCGTCCACGTAGGCGTGCACCGAAAACAGGTGGTTGAAATCGGGCCGGCGCAGCAGCCAGGTGACCAGTTCGCCGCCCGCCCCGGCCCCGACCACCAGCACGCGCTCGCCGACGCCAAAACCGGTGCGGCGCAAACGCACCCAGCGGCTGGCCAGGCCGGTCAGCAGCCGCAGACGGTAGCGCGCGACCATGAAGCCGGCCCCAACCACCGCCCCGGCAACAATAATGTAGCCACTCGGGATGCCCAGGCCGGAGAGGGCCATCTCAAAAAGGATGCTGGAGGCGACCACCAGCACGACGGAAAGCGCAATACCCAGCGCGTCTTCGGGCGTGGCCCGCGACCACTCGACGCGCTTCAGACCGATCAGGCTGTTGAACAGGCTGAACAACAGGGCAATCCCGAACGCAACCCAAAAAGCGCGGTCCCAGCCAATGTGCAGGGGCCGAAAGAGCCGCCAGAACAGGCCGACCAAGCCCGCGCCGAGCAGGGCGATCACGAAATCGATCACCGTCCAGTTCATAAGCGGGCGCACCAGGCGCGTAAACGGCCCGCCGAACAACTGGCCCTCGCTTTTGGGCTGGATGGAAACCCGCGGCACGAGCACGATCAGGGTCCAGAAGATGGCATCCAGGTCGGTCATCAGGTTGTGATGGCGCACGTACAACCGGTCCAGGCGCATTTTGTCCGGGGCGATCTTTTCGAGATAATCGCCCATCAGGTTGTCGGGTGAGAGCTGTTTTTCCTCGTCGTGGTACGAGATGCTGGCCGGGCTGGTGATGCCGGGCCGCACCGAGAGAATCTCGCGCCGCGCATCTTCGGGCCAGCGCGCGGCAAACTCGGGGTCTTCAGGCCGCGGCCCGACCAGGCTCATCTCGCCGGCCAGCACATTCCACAACTGCGGCAGTTCGTTGAGCTTGGTATCGCGCAGCCACTTGCCCAGGGGCGTGATGCGCTCGTCGCCCTCGGCGGTGATCTTCGGCCCGGCGTAGCTCTCGGCGCACTCATTCATCGTGCGGAACTTCAGGATCTGGAATATCCGCCCGCCGCGGCCCATGCGCGGCCCGCGGAAGAAGACCGGCCCCGGCGAATCGCGCTTGATCAGAAGCGCCAGCACGGCGAACAGCGGCCAGAGCAGCAGCAGGCCGAGGGCCGAAGCAAAAAGATCCATGGCGCGTTTGGCCAGCCGGGTATACCAGGCGCGAGTGAGTGGGTGGTGTATCGGAGTTGTTCTTGACATGGTATCGCTGATCATTTTCTTTTCCCCTTTTTTGAGTGCCCGGTAAAACCAACCACGAATTTCACGAATGATACGAATTTAATGCTTCCTTCCAGGCAGGCAGATGGCCGCCAGGTAGTGGGTGTTGCGCCTAATTGTTAGCATGAACTGCTTTCAACTGCTGTCCATTGCCAAGAGCATACACCTGAAAACCAGATTGCTCCCAGCCAACACCAAGAATATGAACAGCATCAAGCACTTTTCGTGCTGATGTTTTTGAAAGCAACTCCTGCGGATCAAGGTGCTTGAACTGAGTATGCCCAACCAATATTAGAATTAATTCTGCATCGGCAAGGGTGTTTTCAAGCGTGGATTCTGTGCCCACAGACAACCTGCACCCAGAGTCAGGGCAAAACGGTTCATAAGCTGTCACTACAGCCCCTTGCTGCTCCAACAAATGAACAATTTCAATGGCAGGACTTTCGCGCAAATCGTCAACGTCTGGCTTGTAAGCCAACCCCAGGGCTGCAATTTTTTTACCTTGAAGATTTCCCAAAATACGCTGGACGTACTCGACCACGAAACTAGGCTGGGAATCATTGACAAGCCGGGCAGTGCGAATTAATTTTGCAATGTCTGGCGCCGCTTCAACGAAAAACCAGGGGTCAACGCTAATACAATGACCGCCAACGCCGGGTCCTGGGTTTAGTATCTTGACACGCGGGTGAAGATTGGCAATCTGAATGGCTTCCCAGACATTTATGCCGAAGCGGTCAGCCAGGCGTAAGAATTCGTTGGCAATCGCAATATTAACATCCCGGTAGGTATTCTCCATCAACTTGACCATCTCAGCAGTCGTAGAGTCGGTCAAAATAATCTCACCCTGAACAAAAGACTGGTATAGTTCTTTGCCAGCCTGGGCCGATTCGGGTGTCAGGCCGCCAATTACGCGGGCATTTTCCACCAGTTCGCGCAAAATTTGCCCCGGCAGAACGCGCTCCGGCGAGTAAGCCAGAAAAAAATCCTGCCCGGCTATCAACCCCGACTTTTCTAAAATTGGCATGACCAAATTCGAGGTGATTTGCGGTGGCGAGGTTGATTCCAAGACAACCAAATTGCCTTTGCGCAAATAAGGGAGAATAGACTCAGCGGCCGCCGATACAAAGCGCATATCGGCCTTTTTGTCCTCATAAAATGGAGTTGGCACTGCAATGACAAAGGCATCTGCTTGCTCTGGTTGCAAACCAAAGGACAATTTACCCGAGTCAATCGCTCGCTCAAAAACTTCTTTCAAGCCCGGCTCGTGAATATGCAAACCACCATTATTCAAAGTGTGAATAACGTTCTGATTGATATCGACGCCAAGCACGTCACAACCAGCCTTGGCAAACATACAAGCGGTGGGCAGGCCAATATAGCCAAGACCAACAATGCAAATTTTATTAAACTTCATAAAAATTTCTCCGGTTATCAATTCAAGAGTCTTTTAGCAGAAGAACTATCCGCAAAAGTCGCCAAACAAAATAAATCTACGGTTTCAAGAAACGAGTTTGACCAGATTTGTCGCCCCAGCGGTTCCAGAATTTGAACAGGCCGAGCAAGAAGCCGAGGCCGTAGGAGATGTGCAGGATGGCGAAGATGAGAGGCAGGAGTAAATGGTAAATGGTAAATGGAGATTGGGTGGTTTTTTGGGCGCGGTAGATGGTCAGAATGGAGGCGACGAGATTAGCGAGTAGGTACAGCACGGGTATCAGGTACCAGGTGTCAAGTATCAAGTGCCAGTGAGCGGGTGCCAAGCGCGAAATGCTGAGTAGAAAAAGAGCAAAAGAAAACAGCAAGGCTAACACAAAAAGCGGCGGGACAAATTGGCGGATGCTCATCTGGCGCGGGTGTTTTTGCAGGACGCGAATTTTCCAAAATCCGTATTGAAAGTACTGCCGCCACAATGCGCGCGGTGTGCTTCGCACTGTGTATTCTGATTTGATGGCCGGGCTGAGCAGGATTTTTCCTCCGGCTGCCCTGATGCGATAATTAAATTCATCATCCTGGTCGCGCACCAATTCTTCGTCAAATAAGCCAATTTGCTCGAAGACTCGCCGCGGCCAGGCACCCATATAAACGGTATCTACAAGCTCTTCCTTCTCTGAATAATGAAAACGCCCGCCTCCAACCCCAAAGGGCGTGCTGGTTGCCAGTGCTACCACCTTGCCGAACAATGTCTTGCCAACCGCATTCATCCGTCCACCGACGTTATCAGCAGCGCTACACTGCAGAGATTCTACACACTGGTAGATGTAATCGGGCGCGATAAGAGTATGCCCATCCACTCGGATTATGATTTCGCTACGCGCCTGGCGTAAGGCAATATTGATACCGGTTGGGACAATTTTGCCGGGGTTGTCCAATAAGCGAATGCTGAAAGCAGAATGCTGAGTGATTTGTCCTACCCTTTTTCTGGTATCGTCGATGGACATGCCATCGACAACGATGATTTCGATTTCGCCAGTGTAATTCTGGGCGAGGATGGCGTCCAAGCATCGCTCAATATAAGCGGCTTCGTTGCGAATGGGCAAAATTACAGTTACGCTAGGTAATAGCATGAAATTCTTGTCAAGCTAATAGGATAGATGGGAAACAAAAGGTCGAAACTTTCCATTCTTTTCTCGGGGCACCTTATCTACAAAATCAAATGTTATTTTGACATCTCCCAAATAAGCATATAAGCGATTGGAAATGTGTTGAGAGTCTTTTTCTGTGTAAGAAATGTCCCTAACTAAAATAATCCTTATTTCATCAATCTTTTCTTGAATTAATTGCGCTTCAACAATTGGCACACCATTAAACAGCGAATCCAAAATATATAATCTTCTCCCATCTTGTGTTTGTATTAAGTCATTCGCTCTTCCCTGTATTTTCCCAAACTTAGGGAGCAACCTTCCACAAGCGCACTTATAGGAAGTATCTGGCAAAAAACCGATGTCTCCATTAATATATCGTATGAGCGGCATATCCTCGTTTATCAGACCAGTCATAACAAATTCCCCCAATTGGTCTTGAGAGTGTACAAAGCTATTGGCTTGCTGATTATAAAGCTCCAAAAAGCCTACTTCCGGCCATTCATGCATAACACCAAACTGGCACTCACTTGCAGCTGATGTCATTTCTGCCATGCCATAGGTGTCCACAATTGGGCAATTAAATGCAGCATGCATAAAATTACGATGGGTGTCTAAAACTTTTTCTGAATTGCAGAAAACAGCACTTATCTCAGGAGGATTTAACCCTTGCTCTAAGATATGATGGGAGAGTGTTCCTAATATCGAGGGATACACAACCAGGTAAGAAGGACAAAACTCTTTTAGGGCAGCCACATAATCCTTCGCGCTCTGTTGCGTAATATGAAAAACAGAAAAATAAAGTTGATTTAAGCCATAATTTCTTACCCAATAGGGCGGGGATTTTTGATTGAATGAGACGATCTTCTGCCCCCCAAACATTCCCCACTTTTGGCTGTAAACCAGATTGTACCAACGCCGAAGCCGAGCATCTAAAATTGCATACCACTTTATAACAGTATCCCTTCCTTGATAAATCAGAGTAGGTTTGCCGGTTGTTCCACTAGTATGGTCAACAAACAATGGTTTATATCTTGACGTATCAGATACAAATAAGCGCGGATTGTTCCTGACGGTATCTTTTTCCAGTAGGGGCCAATTTTCTAAATAATTCCACGAGAGTGACGGATTGTTTCTTCGAGTTTTCTGCCATACATCCCGATAATAAGGGCCCTGGGTTGCTGCATAATGGAGCATGTAAGCAAGTCGCTCTTCCCGCCAATTCTTCCATTGTTCAGACGTCCAATGCTCTCGCTCGTGTGCTTCAAGGATAAACTGTTCAGTGTCCCGGCTATAACGCCACCAGCGTAAATGATAGCCATGTATACTAGCCAGAAGAACCTTGAAAGGATAAGGAGATGAATGATATAGGGATAGCATATCAAATTTTCATGGTCTTTTTATCAAACAGCATACGCTATCTGCGTAAATCCTATTTTGACTCAACTAAAATTTGATAAAGAGTAACTATTTCTTTTGAGCGGACATTCCAGGTAAAACCTTGCTCGATTGTCTTCCTGGCATTTTCGCCAAGAATTTTTTGCAAACCAGTTTCAGATATTACTTTTCTGATGCCTTCCCGTAGAGAATCAACATTTTTTGGAACAACCAGATATCCATTCTGTTCGTGCGCAATCAAACTAGGCACCCCGCCCACATTTGAAGCAATGACAGGAAGACCATAAGACATCGCCTCCATTACTGCATAAGACTGGTCTTCAACATAAGTAGGGAAAACAAATATATCAGCGTCAAGATATTCTCTATGCTTTTGCTCGTCATCTACTGGACCGATATACTCGACCAAATTATTCTTATCAACGCTCTGTAAATATTTCTTTACATAAGGTGTATCTAATGTGTCTG
>JAKLPV010000182.1 GCA_022013685.1 Anaerolineae bacterium | reverse complement strand
GCGCCATTGCCGCTGGAGTTGACCCAGGTACTGGAATTTTTGAGAAAATACGGATAACGAAATGAAAATCATCGACCTGCGTTCAGACACCGTTACCCAGCCAACCCCTGCCATGCGCGAAGCAATGGCCAAAGCCCCCGTTGGCGACGATGTCTACGGCGAAGATCCGAGCATCAACGCGCTTGAAGAATTGGCTGCGTCCAAAGTGGGCAAAGAATCTGGGTTGTTTGTCCCGTCTGGTACGATGGGCAACCTGATCGCCATGCTCAGCCACTGCGGGCGTGGCGATGAGATCATTCTGGGCAAACGGGCGCATACCTTTTTGTATGAAGGCGGCGGGATTTCGACGCTGGGAAGTGTTCACTCCGCGCAAATTTTGGAGCAGCCCGATGGTTCTCTCGCGCTGGACGATATCGAAGCAGCCATCCGCCCCGACGATGTTCACGCGCCGCGAACGAGGTTGGTCGCGCTGGAGAATACCCACAACCGCTGCGGCGGGACTTTCCAACCTCCGGCCTATGTGGCGGCTGTCAGCGAGTTCGCTCACACGCGCAGGTTGAAAGTCCACGTTGATGGGGCGCGCATATTCAATGCGGCTGTTGCCCAGGGTGTGGATGTAAAGGAGTTGACCGGGCCGGCCGATTCGGTCACCTTCTGCTTGAGCAAAGGCCTGTGCGCGCCTGTCGGGTCGGTTTTATGCGGTTCGCGCGAGTTTATCGCCGAAGGGCGGCGTTGGAGAAAACACCTCGGCGGCGGCATGCGTCAGGCGGGTATCCTGGCTGCGGCTGGGATCGTGTCCATCAACGAAATGGTGGACCGCCTGGCCGAAGATCATGCCAGGGCGCGGCGATTGGCCGTGTCGCTAGGGCATTTCCCGCAACTGGTTTTAGACCCCGGTTCCCCGGCAACGAATATGCTGTTTATTAATTTGGCAGAAAATGCGGGCGTGGACGCCCAACAGGTGGCCGATGCGTTGCGCGCGCGTGATGTGCTGGTCGGGGTGACGGGCAAGCGCCGTTTCAGGCTGGTGTTGCATTACTGGATTTCTGATGCTGATGTTGAGAGCGTTGTTGTTGCGTTTGGCGAAGCTCTGGCCTGATCGATTTCAACCTTGGCGCAACCAGTTTTACTCTTTGGCATCTGTAACGTTGCCGGGTTTGTCTTTTTGCCCGAGGCTGGCGCTCATGGTAATTTCTCGCCGCCGTTTTTGATCATTTGTTCAAAAACGTGGACGATATCGGGGTCAAATAACTCGCCTGCTTTCTGGTGCAGATAATCAAGAGCTTCTTTGGTATTCGTTTTGAGACGATAAGGACGATCTGAAGTCAGGGCGTCATAGGCATCTACAACTGCAAATATGCGCGCTGCCAGTGGTATTTCCACGCTGCCCAGCCCCAGTGGGTAGCCGGTTCCATCCCAGCGTTCCTGATGATAACGGATAACCGGCAGGGTTTCCTGTAAAAACGGGATGCCTTCGATGATCCTGGCGCCGATATCGGGATGCTGGCGCATAATTTCCCACTCTTGTTCGTTGAGCGGTCCCGGTTTGAGCAGGATAGCGTCCCCGATTCCTATTTTGCCTATGTCGTGCAAGATGGCGCCGCGTTCGAGCATTTTGACATGGTTTAAATCGAGACCCATTTGTTGGCCGAGTCTACGGGCCAGGCGCGCCACGCGAATGCTGTGGCCTTCTGTTTCGTGGTCGCGAGCATCAAGTGCTGAGGAGAGTGCAACCAGGGTTTGGTCGTAGGTATTTTCCAGCTCGCGGTAGGCGGCTTCGATTTGTTCAGCTTGCTGGCGGGTTTCAGAGAGTAGAATGCTGCGTTCCAGGGCGATGGCGGCCTGATTGGCCAGGGTATGCAGGTTATCCGAAAAGCGGACGTTACTCCAGCTTTTTTCTGGAACCTCGATCCACAATGCGCCATATTGGTGCCGGGGTGTTTGCAAGGGTACACAAACGCGCGCCATCTCATTTTCACCTGAAACCATGATGCTTTGTCCGCTGCGCAAGGCTTGTTTGATCAGGTTAATTGGATGTTGTGTGCCGGGGTGCAATCCGCTATTGTCGATTTGTACCTGCGCTTCGATTTCCCCTTGCAAGTTAAGCAGCGTGATTCCTGCGGCCTGGGCGCGAGTTAACTGGTAGGTTGTCTCGGCAATGGCGGCAGCGGCGTCAGTAAGTTGCTCGGCCTGGATAACACGGGTGCTTAGCTGGTAAAGTTGGGTGGCAGTGTTAAGCATCGAGCGTAATTCCTGGTAAAGCCAGGTGGTTTCGACCGCCGCCGCAGCCTGACTCGCAAGCAGGTCACCGAGAGCCTCATCATTTTCATCAAAAGCGCTGGCGCCGATTTTGCCAAAGGCAAGCAAGACGCCGATATTTGATTGGCGTAGCCGGATCGGGACAGCCAGCATGGAGCGAAGTTCGCTGCTGCCGGTTGGGGTGCTGCTGAAGCGTTTGCGCACATCCCTTACCCGCATTGGCCCGACCTGGTTTAGCACGGTTTGGATGAGCGCGTTTCCTTCCGGGTCGCTGTTCAGGATGCTGCTCAGGGTAGGGGCGTAGCCTGTCTGGCCGACTCTTGTGAAGCCGCCTCCTTTGTCCACCAAGGCGACAAAGACGAAACGGGCATCCAGCGTTTTTTGGGCAATTTCGGTAATCTGACCGATCACCGCTTCCACTTCAAGGGTGGTCGAAAGGCTGACACCTGCCCGGATAAGGCGAGTCAGGCGCTGATCGTGATCGCTGCGCTGCCAGGAAGAAACAAGTCGCTGGGCGATGGTTTCGATGGTGCGAATATCACTGTCGTCAAAGGCGTGGGCGTCGTTGTGGTTGATAACGATACATCCCTTGAGTTGGTTGTAGAACAGGATTGGCACGACCACTTCAGAAAGAATGCATTGATTTTCAAATGCCAGATAGTCAGGATCTAACCTGGTATCGGAGACCAGTTGGCTACGCCTGAGACGTGCCGTGCGGCCAATTAATCCTGTTTGATTGTTTTGCCGATATCCGGGCGGAATGCTGTGCGATGCTGGGCCGCTGGCTGCCAGCAATGCCATTTCAGCTCTTTCATGGTCATATTCCAGCACAGCGCACAAAGCCCCGCCCAGGGCCGATTGGACAGCATTCGCGGTCAGTTGTGCAGAAACGGGCGGGTCGAGCACGGTTTCGAGTTCCAGGTTGAGTTGGTGAAGCAGGTTCAGTTGGGCCATACGTCGTTTTTCGCTGGTGATCATCTGGCCCAGTAAACGTTCATACTCCTTTTGCTGGCGTGTACTTTTGATCAGCAAGGCGCGCGAGTGTTGAAAAGGCTCTATTAGTAAACCGCGCAGGAAGGAAAAAATGCCCCCTGACTCGCTAATGCCGCTGGGAATATTATTTTCGCCGTTCAACCCTGAAAATAAACCATTGATCGAAAGGTTGATCAGAATTGTCAATAAGAATCCGGCCAGGGTGACAACCAGAAAGCTGATCCAGCCAATATGGCGAAGTAACTTGACCGCCTGCGTGGATTCCAACGATAGCTGATCTGCCGTTAAAAGCATGGCAAGAATGATTAGTAAGGAAATCCCTTGTCCGCTGCCTATGACGTGAAAAAAACGCCTGCCTATATTTTTCCCTTCGCGCAGGATAACCTTTTCCCAGGGCACGATTTCGCTGGTGAGCAATCCCAGGCTTGCGCTGCCGGCAACAAGCAGCTGCATTGTGTTGTTGTTCAAGAGTGCCAGAAAAGCCCATAAAAGCCAGGGGATACTCAGCAAGTGCCATTGTTCTTTTTTTCTGTTCTGCGCATACAGCCCAGCGATGATTGCAATAAATCCGCTGGACAAAAATCCGGTTGCCATTGAGAGCCGCATGGGTTCGTAATCCAGGGTTGACATGTTGATGGCTGCCCATTCCGGGCGGGCAAACAAACTGATCCCAATCATCAGGTTTGCTATCAGGGTTGCGGTTTGAAGCCAGTCAAACAGCCGTGTTCTTAACCAGGGATGCAGAAAAGTCACCAGTGTGATGGTTGCAAGCCAGTAAAACTCATAGTAAAGGCCGGCTTGCCAGAGCAGTGAACAGATCAGCGCCAGCAATATGACGCAACAAAATTCGATGATGCGTTTTTTCTTTTCGGCATACTCGAATATCATAGAAGCAAAATAGACAAAAGCCAGCGTATAGAGCAGAATTCCGCTTGTGGCAGCCTGCCAACTTGCCGGAAATGGGAATATCTCGACCAGCAAATGCGGAGCGATTAGCAGCGTTCCGCCTAGCGCAAGCAGAAAGAATGAAACGCTCAAAGACAATGAATAGGATGTTGATTTGTTCATATGGTTGGGCAAATTATAGTGCCAAACTTGTCCGAATTCAGAGTTTCGTTGTCACAAAACAGTTTTGTTGACGGATATACTGAAGACTGCTATTATCAAACCGTGCGAAAAATTCAAGATTTTTCTTATATCCTGCGAAGGGAAGCCACAGGAATTCTGCGCTGGCTTATCCCCGGTTTGGGCGTGAAACGCTGGTTTAGCCTGATTTTACTTGGGCTTACTTTGCTGGCTGTTGGCATAGCCCTGGCCCTGCTGGATGTGTACCGCACAACGCCTTCCGAGAGCAGCCTGACCCCGGTGCTGGAAGTGGCAGCCTTACGATTTATGGCGCGTCCGCTTCGCGTTCTGGTTTTTACCGTGCTGGGGCTATCGCTCATGGGGATTGGTATGGCCGGGCTGAATCGCGCTCTGATCATCCCCTTTATGCGCCCTGGCCAAAAACTGGTCGATCAGATTGCGAGCTACCGGCGCAAGGGGCGCGGCCCGCGTATCGTTGTGCTGGGCGGCGGACATGGCTTGGCCACCTTGCTGCGTGGGCTGAAGAACCATTCTGCCAACCTGACGGCAATCGTCTCGGTGGCCGATGACGGCGGCTCGTCGGGTCGTTTGCGCCAGTCTTTGGGCATCCTGCCGCCTGGTGACATCCGTAATTGCCTGGCCGCGCTCTCAGACGATGAAGCCATGCTGACCCAATTGTTCCAGTATCGCTTTACCAATGAATCCAATCTGGGCGGACATTCTTTCGGCAACCTGTTTATCTCGGCCCTGGCTGAAATTACCGGCAGTTTTGAAGAAGCGGTGGCGGAATCGGGCCGGGTGCTTGGTGTGCGTGGACGGGTGCTGCCTGCGACCCTCCACAACGTGCGCCTGGTCGCCGATGTCGAGTTGCCTAATCAACCCGGAAGTGTGCGCGTCGAGGGCGAGAGTGCCATCCCTGAAATGCCGGGGCGAGTGCGGCGCGTCTGGCTGGAGCCGAATTCGCCGTTTGCATTTCCTCCGGCTGTGCGCGCCATCCTGGCTGCGGACTTAATTGTCATTGGGCCAGGCAGTCTCTATACCAGCATCTTGCCCAACCTGCTTGTTCCTGACCTGCTTGAAGCGGTGCGCGCCAGCCGGGCACTTAAGGCGTTTGTAATTAATATTGCCACCCAACCGGGCGAAACCCTAAAGTACTCAGTGCTCGACCATGTTCGGGTGCTGGAAGAACATATCGGTAGTGGTCTTGCGGATGTAATTGTTTATAATAATTTCCACGAATTGCCACTCCCGAATCTGTCAGATTGGGTAAAATTGGAAAGTGAGTCGCGCGGGTACCCGCTCTATGGCGCGAACCTGGTCGACAGCCAGCATCCCTGGCGGCACGATGCAGAAAAATTGGCGCAAACCTTGATTGATTTGCTGCTTGAACGCACCGGTCCGCTGGTGGACTGAAAGTTAATATTTGATGAAAATACTATCTTTACACTCCCTTTGGGATTTGTTAATGATAGAATTACAAGTTGTGTAATAATTCACAATCTAAAACCTGAGGAGGTTTACTTATGACTACAAAAGTTGGTATTAATGGTTTTGGGCGTATCGGGCGCCAGGTTCTCAAGGCGATTCGTGATTACTATCCGGATACTCTCGAAGTTGTCGCTTTCAACGATATTGGCGACACGAAAACGATGGCCCATTTGCTCAAGTACGATTCGACCTATGGTCGTTTCGACGGCACTGTCGAAGTTCTCGAGGATGGTCTTTTGATTGACGGCAAGAAAGTCAAAGTTTTCAAGGAAACTGACCCGGCCGCGATCATGTGGAAAGACCTGGGCGTGGATATCGTCATCGAGTCGACCGGCCTGTTCACCATCAAAGAAGACGGCGTCAATAAGAAGGGCAAAACCGTCCGCGGCGCAGTTAACCACATCACCTCCGGTGGCGCCAAGAAGGTTATCATTTCTGCTCCCGCAGAAGGCGAAGATCTGACCGTCGTGTTGGGTGTCAACGAAGACATGTACGATCCGACAAAGCACTTTGTCGTCTCGAACGCTTCCTGCACCACCAACTGTCTGGCCCCGGCCGCCAAGGTTGTTCACGATAAATGGACGATCAAACGCGCTTTCATGACCACCATTCACTCCTACACCAACGACCAGAAGGTCTTGGATATGCCGCATTCGGATCTGCGCCGCGCTCGCTCTGCCGGGTTGAACATCATCCCAACCACCACAGGCGCCGCCAAGGCCATTTCACTGGTCATCCCTGACCTGAAGGGCAAATTCGACGGCTACTCCCTGCGCGTCCCGACCCCGACCGTCTCCGTGGTGGATTTCACCGCCGAACTCGAAGGCGAGACCACAACCGAAGAACTGCGCCAGGCTTTTCGCGATGCTGCCAAACTGCCGCGCTTCAAGGGTGTCCTTGAAGCCGTGGATGAGCCCCTGGTGAGTATGGACTTCAAGGGCAGCCCGTACAGCTCCTCGGTCGATCTGCCCTTCACCAGTGTTTTGGGTAAGGAAAAGAGCAACTTTATCAAAGTTGTCACCTGGTACGACAATGAGTGGGGTTACTCCTGCCGCACCGCCGATCTCGCCGCGTTGATGGCGAAATCGCTCTAAAGATATTTGTCGGGGTAGGTCTTAGACCTACCCCGACTTAATGGGATGACTATGAACAAGAAAACTGTAAAAGATATTGATCTTAAGGGCAAGCGCGTTTTCATGCGCGTCGATTTCAATGTGCCGATGGCCGATGGCAAAGTTACCGACGACAAGCGCATCAAAGCCGCCCTGCCAACCATCCAGTATGTGCTGGAACAGGGCGCTTCAGTCATGCTCGCCAGCCACCTCGGACGTCCCAAGGGCGGACCGAACCCGGAATTCAGCCTGAAAGCTGCTTCGGAAGCCTTGGCCGCCTTGCTGGGTAAACCCGTCCAGATGGCCCCTGACTGCGTTGGGCCGGAAGTCGAAGCAATGACGAAAGCCCTCAAACCCGGTGACGTGCTGATGCTCGAGAACACCCGTTTCCATGCCGGTGAAGAGAAGAACGATCTCGAACTGGCCAGGCAGATGGCCGCGCTGGCTGATGTCTATGTCAACGATGCTTTTGGCTCGGCTCATCGCGCTCATGCTTCCACCGAAGGCATTGCCCGCTTCCTGCCCGCTGTTTCCGGCTTTCTGATGGAACAGGAACTCGAATACCTCGGACGCGCGGTAGCCAACCCCGAACACCCGTATGTTGCCATTCTTGGCGGCGCGAAGATCAGCGACAAAATTCTGGTCGTTGAAACCCTGCTCTCCAAATGCGACAAACTCATTATCGGCGGCGGTATGGCCAATACATTCCTTGCGGCTAAAGGCATCAACATGCAAGACAGCCTGGTCGAAGAAGCTTCGCTTGAGACTGCCAAATCGATCCTTGCCAATGTCAGCGATAAGCTCGTTCTGCCGGTCGATGCGGTCATCGCGGATAAGTTCGACGCCGAAGCTGCCAGCCAGGTGGTTGATGTGGACAAAATCCCTGCCGGTTGGCGGATGCTGGATGTCGGCCCCAAAACCCTTGACCTGTATCGCGCTGTCCTGGCGGATGCCAGGCTGGTGGTCTGGAACGGCCCCGTTGGCGTTTTCGAGTTCCCCAAGTTTGCCGAAGGGACGTTTGTCCTCGCCAAACTGCTGGCTGAATCGAAGGCCATTACCGTTATCGGTGGCGGCGACAGCGCCAGCGCGGTTAAGAAGGCCGGCGTTGCCAAGCAGATGACGCATGTCTCGACCGGCGGCGGCGCGAGCCTGGAGTTCCTCGAAGGCAAGGAACTACCCGGCGTAGCAGCCCTCAATAACAAATAGAAAATCCTGAATTGAAACAGGGTCATCCGTCAATGCGGTTGGCCCTGTTTTTTATGTGCCCGTATTGCTGCGCGTACATCCCCCATTTTGTCCATTGAAAAATTCTTTAGTGGACGTATACTATCAATGATGATTTAATAACCCTCAAGGAGAGAAAATATGGAACAAGAATTTTCGAATGTGCCTACACCAGCGAAGAAGAACAATACAGTTTTGATTGTTGTTGTGGTGGTTGCGGTGTTATTGTGCTGTTGTTGTTTGTCGGCTGTTGGTGCATTTGCCCTTTTGGGCCCGAGCATAAGCAACACCTTCGAAACCATTGAACAGGGTATCGAGCAGGGCGTTCCTTATGAAATGCCTGCTGAAGGGGAAGACCCTTTCCCTGGTGAAGGCGACGAAGATGGCGGCGAAACTTACGGCTTATCTGACTATATTCCTGCCGGTGGACTGGGGGATGAAGTATTGCGCACAGATGCCTGGTTTAATGTAACTTTTTCTGCGGTGATGGCCAGTTGCACCATCCCTGCTGACGGCGCCCAGAATACTATTATCGATGTCATCCAGGATCCTGATAGCGGCGGAATGTGGATCGAACGTTGGACAGTTCCCTGTGATGATGGTTCGACCAAGTCTTTTGATATCACCTTTACCCCGGCTGCGAGCGGTGGAACGGATATTTCGATCGAAACCGCTGAGTAAATCGGTTTTTTCTGGACTGGGCAGGCCGGAAATTGCGGCCTGCCTTTTTTGTTCTTGCATTCCAACGCAAAAAATGTTAGAAATACACCGTTATGTCACAACCTTCCCCAACTTTCTTGATTGGCAACATCCCTGTCTATGGCGATGTGCTTCTTGCCCCGATGGACGGCTATTCGGATTGGCCCTTCCGCTCTCTATGCCGTTCGCTGGGTTCGGCGATGAGTTACACTGAATTTGTTAAATCTGAAGATATTGTGCATCTCTTCCGGCGGGTGCGCGCCAAAATGACTTATGAAGAATCTGAGCGGCCTGTGACCATCCAGATCTATGGTGACAACCCGGACGTGATGCTTGAAGCGGCCCTGATCGTCCAGGACCTGGGGCCGGATATTATCGATATTAATATGGGTTGCCCGGCCAAAACAGTCGTCCATCGCGGCTGCGGTGTCGGCTTGATGCGCACCCCAGAAAAGATCGGGCAGATTTTTGCGAAATTGACGGCCAGGCTGCGGATTCCCGTTACCGGGAAGATGCGCCTGGGCTGGGACGACTGCATCAGCTACCGCGAAGTTGCCCACATTGTGGAAGACAACGGCGCCGGGCTGATCGCTGTTCACGGGCGGACGAAGAACCAGGGTTACAGTGGCCAGGCCAACTGGGACGCGATTGCCGAGATCAAAGCTATGGTCAAAATCCCGGTCATCGGCAATGGTGACGTAAAACTTGTCGCCGACATCCAGCGTATCAAAGACCACACCGGCTGTGATGCGGTCATGATCGGGCGCGGGGCGATTGCCAACCCGTGGATTTTCTCCCGTATCGATCGTGAAAATGTTTCGACGAAACAGGTGGGCGAGGCCATGCGCCAGCATCTGGAGAAAAATGTCGCTTTTTACGGTGAGGAAGATGGCGAACGCCTGTTCCGCAAGCATGCCATGCACTACCTCGGCCTGCATTCGCTCGACCGCGAAGCGCGCAAGAACATCCTGCGCAAACGCCCGCCAGGTGAATATATGGATATTTTGCACGCAATAGAAGCCCAAATGCAAACCGCCGCCCAGGTTTGATCGATCAGCGGCAGACAGCAAAGAGCGCCAGATGATTTTCTGGCGCTCTTTGCTGTCTATTTGAAAGTTGCTATGGCGATGATTGCCCGAATCTACTGCGCAGCACCCGATTCGGGCGGGTGGGTCGGGGCTTCTTTGCCGAGTTCGAGAGAGCGTTCGTAGGCGGCCCAGATGGCGCGCGAGACGGCAGTTCGGAATCCGGCTTTTTCGAGGAAGTACATCGCTTCGGCGGTGGTGCCGCCGGGTGAGGTGACTTGATTGCGCAGGGCGGCAACATGTGTATCGCCTTTTTGGTTCAGATTTTCGTAATAAGCCACCGAGCCTTTAATGGTTTCCAGCACCAGTTTCTCAGAAACGCGCCGCGCAAAGCCCATGTGTACTCCGGCGTCGATCATCGCTTCCATGAACAGGAAAACGTAAGCCGGACCGGTGCCGGAGAGGGCGGTTGCCATGTCGAGATAATTCTCATCATCGACTTCGACCTGTTCGCCCAAGGCTCCCAGGATGTTGCGGGCTGTTTCTTTTTGCGAATCGCTGACCGCTTCGGAGGCGATCCAGACCGTAATGCCGCGGCTGATCTGGGCCGGGGTATTGGGCATTGAGCGGATAACGGCCGGGTGGCCCAGTCCCTTGTTGATTTTGGCGATTTTCGCCCCGGCGACGATCGAGAGTACCAGCGCATCTTCGCGGATGTGGCCTTTCAGGCTTTTGAGCACTTCGGTCAGGCGCTGTGGTTTGACCGAGAGGATAACCACGTCGGCCCCGTCGGCAGCCTGGTTGTTATCGGTAAAGGGTTGGGTTCCGTACTTTTCCCGCAATTCTTCCACCCGTTCGATGCGGGCATCTGCGGTCATCAGGTTTTCGGGGCGCGAAAGTCCCTGGCGCAGCAAACCCGCCAGCATGGCTTCTCCCATCGCGCCGGAACCGATAAAGGCGATTTTCTTGGTCAGCATGGATGTGTTCTCCTTAATATAAAGACCTGACAGGTTTCTTAAAACCTGTCAGGTCTGGTGTATTTTTATCGATTGAAATATCCCAGCGCCAACCGCAGGCGTTCTTCGACCGCGCCGGGCGCGTCCTTGGGGATGGCCTGGATGGCGGTCTGGGCTTCGACGACGCTGTAGCCGAGAGAGGTCAGTGCGGCCAGGACTTCGGAATCAGAATCCGACATGCTGGCAACCTGTCCGAGGACATCGGTCGGTTTCAGGCGGTCTTGCAGATACAAGACGATCTTCTGGGCGGTCTTTTTACCCACGCCGGGGACGCGGCTGAGCAGTTCCGGCTCTTCGCTGAAGACGGCCCGTTGAACGGCGTCCAGGCTGAGGGTGGCCAGCACTGAAAGCGCCACGCGCGGGCCGACGCCGTCCACGCCGAGCAAGGTCAGGAAGAGCTGGCGCTCCTCCGCATTTTCAAATCCATACAGCGAGAGTTCTGTTTCGCGCACGATCAGGTGGGTGAACAGGAAGGTTTTTTCACCGACCTTGAGTGATTCAACCAGACTTTTGGCGGCAAAAACGCGCAGGCCCACACCGCCAACATCGACGATCAGGGCGTTATCTTCTTTGTGTTGGATTTCTCCGTGCAGGGTGGCTATCATGGTTTGATTTTATCGCGTTTTTCAAAATTGACTCGCCAGCTTTTCTGATGTAGACTCGTTTCAATAATAATCTTGCGTTTCTTCCAGGAAAAACAATGAACGTTCATCATCCCCGTTATCGCTGGTTCGTCGTATTTGTTTTCTTTGGCTTTATGCTCCTGCATCAGGTGGATAAGCTGTTGGTTGGTCCGCTGACCCCGAAAATTATCGAGGAATTCGGCATCACCAAGACCCAAATGGGGGCGGTTACCACCGGCGCGCTGGTGGTCGGGACGATCTTATACCCGCTCTGGGGCTACCTGTATGACCGTTTCGCGCGTTCCAAGCTGTTGGCGCTGGCCTCGTTCCTCTGGGGCGCGACAACCTGGTTGAGCGCGATTGTGCGCAGTTACACGGGCTTTATGGTGACGCGCGCCTCGACCGGTATTGACGATTCGTCGTACCCTGGTTTGTACTCACTGGTGGCTGATTATTTCGGCCCGAATATGCGCAGTAAAATCTACGGCCTTTTGCAGTTGACCGCGCCGATCGGTTACCTGCTTGGTATGGTTTTGGCGTTGATGATTGCGCCAAGCCTGGGGTGGGGCTGGCGCAATGTATTTTATTTGACCGGCGGAACGGGAATCTTGCTTTCGGTTCTAATTTTTTTCGGGGTCAAGGAAATGCCGCGTGGGCAGGCCGAACCGGAGTTCGAAGGCGCCCAGGAGATGCAGAAATTCGAGTTCAACTGGGCGGCGGCCAGGGATGTGTTTAAAAAGCGCACCATGTGGTTTGTCTTCTTGCAGGGTTTTGCCGGGGTTTTCCCCTGGAATGTGATCACGTACTGGTTTTTTACTTATCTTGGCGAGGAACGCGGCTACGATGAGAGCGGAGTTTTGTTTACAATGGCGCCGGTCATTATCGTGCTGGCGCTGGGATATTTGATCGGCGGCGCAGCCGGCGACTGGTTGTTCAAGCGCACCCCCAAGGGACGTATCATTGTTTCGAGCGTGGGCGTCTTTATGGGGGCTTTATTCCTGTTCCTGGCCATTCGCACGCCGATCGAGCAGACCACCACTTTCCTGATCCTGATGTGTTTTACGGCGATTTTTATGCCATTTTCTTCCCCGAATGTGGTTTCAACGGTCTACGATGTGGTTGTGCCGGAAGTACGCTCAACCGCCCAGTCGGTGGAGTATTTTATCGAGAACTTTGGCGCGGCGGCGGCTCCCTTGCTGGCCGGAATTATCGCCGATCAGACTGGCAGCCTAGCGACGGCCATCCTGTTTATCTGCACAATCGCCTGGGCAGCCTGTTTTGTGATCTATCTTGGGGCGCTGTTCTTCATTGACAAGGATCACAACGACCTGCGTGCACTGATGGCAAAACGCGCGGCGACGAATTAATAATTTCAACACCAAGACACAAAGCCACGAAGGATTTTGTTAAAAAATTCTGGCTCTTTGGGAATCTCAGTGGTAAGACCCCGCATTTTGGGGTGTGAGCGCGCGTACGCACGCTCACACCCCAAAATGCGGCACTCTTCACGGAAAATTCTAGAGACCCAAAAATCTGGCTTTGGGGTAAAGAAAAGCGCTATGACTGAAAACAACAACTTGTCCGGAAGCCTGCTTCAGGCTATTCTATTTGCTGCTGAAAAGCATCGCGACCAGCGTCGCAAAGGTGCTGACCAGGCGCCCTACATCAACCACCCGATTGCGGTGGCTGAGATTTTATGGCGGGTTGGCGAAATCCGGGACGAAGTAACCCTGCAGGCCGCCATTTTGCATGACACCGTTGAAGATACCGATACGACCCTCGAAGAGCTGGAAAGACTTTTTGGCACGGAAGTGCGCGATGTTGTCATGGAAGCGACAGACGACAAATCCTTGCCCAAGGCTGAGCGCAAGCGATTACAGGTTGTTCATGCTTCGCATAAATCTATCCGCGCGAGGGCGGTCAAAATCGCCGATAAGATTTCCAACCTGGGCGACATCATCCGCACCCCGCCGCCAGATTGGACAGCGAAACGCATCTGCGAATACGTGCTTTGGAGCGAGCAGGTTGTCGCCGGTCTGCGCGGATATCATCCGGCGCTCGAAGCCGCTTATGATGCAGTCCTGGCTGAGGCAAAAAAGTCGGTGGGGCTTTAACAGGGCGGTTTTTTCCCAGGGTGGGTTGTCGATCCAATTGTAAAGTAAAAGGTTGTGCCTTTCCCCCGTTCGGATTCTGCCCAAATTTTACCCCCATGGCGGTTGACAATGCGTTGGGATGTTGCCAGGCCAATGCCGGTTCCTTCAAACTCGTCCGCGTGGTGCAGGCGCTGAAAAACGCCAAATAATTTATTGGAATATTTCATGTCGAAACCTGCACCGTTGTCGCGAACAAAATAGACGATCTCTTTTCCCCGTTGAGACCAGTTGATTTCGATTTTGGCGGGGTTGCTGTTTCGGCTGTATTTCACGGCATTAGAGAGCAGGTTAACAAAAACCTGTCGCAGCAGGGTGCGGTCAGCGCGGCAGGGCGGCAAGTCGGCGCATTGAAAGTCGATTGGTTGGCGCGGGGATTCTGCCAGAATCGCCCGCCACGCTTCTGCCGCGATGGCATTGGTATCAACAGCCTGGCGGTGGATTTCGGCGCGGCTGGTTCTGGAGAAGGTCAGCAAGCCGTCTATCAGCGCACTCATTTGGTTGGTGCCTGCAATGATATTGTCTAAAAATGAACGTGCCGGGGCGGGCAAGTCTTCTGCAAAATCGTTGAGCAGAATGTGTGAGTAGCCGCCGATAGCGCGCAAGGGGGAGCGCAGGTCATGCGAGACCGTATATGAAAATGCTTCGAGTTCCTTGTTGGCTGCTTCCAACTCGATTGTGCGCTGCTTTACACGTTCTTCCAACTGCGTGTTGAATAAGCGCAGTTGTTCTTCGGCCAACTTCTTCTCCAGGATGTTCTCGAACAAAACCCCGGCGCTGTCTTGGGTGAGCCAGAATATTTTGATGTCGTAGGCCTCCATCAATTCCCCTTTTGAATTTTTTATCAGGGATTCGATTTTAGCCGGAGTGCCGGTCTCTATAACTGCCAGGCATTTTTGGGCAAAGTTTTTGGCGCTGAATATGTTACCGGCTTTGCGAATAGGTTGTCCGATGCTCTCTTCGATACTGGTGCCTGAAAATACCGATGCTGCGGGGTTGGCAGCTGCGATCCGCAGGCAGTTTATATCTTGCAAGTTACAGGCGCGGATGATGTACATGCCAACTTGCATGGTGTTAACGATGTCCGCATATTGGCGGACGGTCTCTTCGGCTTGTTCGCGTTCGATGATTTCGCGCTGTAGCTGTGTATTGGCTTCGAGTAAATCCTGAGTGCGTTCTGCCACCCGCAAATCGAGTTCAAGATTGAGTTCGCGCAAGTCGTTGATGGCGGCTTCCATTGCGCTTGATGAGAGCCAGGAGAGCAAGGCCAGGAATATAAAAGCAAAATAGGGTATCGGTTGGGGAATAAGGCCGGCAGACAGGGCCAGCAGATTTAATTCTAAGATGGTCAGGCCTGCAAAGATAAAACTAAAATATGGCCTGACCAGCACGCTGGACAGTAAAATGGGGATCGTGAATACATATAAACTGCGGCCGTCGACCAGTTGAACAGCTTCGTCGCTAAAGGCAAAGGAAATCAATAGAAAAAGCAAAAACAGGAACCCGGCAATTCCGTTGGGGAGTTTGCGATTGAGAACATAAAAGAAAACATAGCCCGCCATTATCGCCAAAATCCAGGTGTATAGCCAGGTGTTCTCGCCTTCGATAATGCCGAATTCCTCGGCCCACAGGATTTCTATCGCGACAATCAGTGTCAGCGTGAGCAGGGTTAACAGGAACAAACCCGTCAGGATGATATTTAAAAGCCTGCGCCTGCGGGCATCGTCTGAATCGTGTGTTTTGACTTCAATGAGCGCATTCAGGAGTTGGCGAAATTTTGCTATTGAAACCATTGCGCCCCTTTGCGAGTTGCTAAAATAGCCACCAGCCGAGCAAGGCGGCAGCCAGGGTCATGGTGATGTTGTCCACGTCTTTGTAGGGCAGCGATTCGACCGCCATACTTGTCAACCCGATCAGGGCTAGGGGAAAGATGTATATGGCAAACGGGGCGGGAAAAACTCGCAGGGCCACATAAACCGCCAGGATAAGCGCCGAAAGCCCAAAGCCGCCGAATAAAACACTCAAAGACCCGGCCACGCTTTTTTCGCCCGACCAGGGCAGACGGGCAGAGCTAATCCGCCGCCCGACGATATCGGCCACCCCGTCGCCGCCGCACATCATCAACAACGCCACCATTCCCACCGGGGAATCCTTCCAAAAGAGAATGGTTAGCGCGACGAACATGATCCCATAATACAACGGCCCGCGCAGAATTTCACGCGGGTCGCCGGTGCGCGACATGGCTTTGACCGAAGCCTCGTCTTTGACCAGCCCCAGCCCGATCAGCGCAAACTGGACGGTGATCAGCCCCGGCACTAGAGCAGCCAGATAGCGGTCATACCACTCGCCGGGAAAAAGCAGCCAGCACAGGACAAAAATTGGCCCGGTGCCAAT
>JAKLPV010000181.1 GCA_022013685.1 Anaerolineae bacterium | reverse complement strand
TTGAGAGAACATCGCCAACGATTTCGGCTGCATACTCGTTCTGCCAGACAATCCCAAGCCCAATTCAAGCGCATCACACAACAGTGGCTCAACCTTCATCCAAGCCCAAATTTATAGCAAGTTATGCGCTACTGCCAAAAAACATTTCACCACAACGGTAAGGACGGGCCACGACGGAATTAGAGAAAATGGATTTGAAAATCTACGAATTTCGTCACAAAAAAACCAAGAACGTTGTGTTCCGTCGTAGCCGTCGTGGTTAGAAAGGATCTTTCCGTGTAAATCCGTGAAACCCGTGTCATCCGCGTACTTTTTTTAGCTTTCCTGCCAGAGAATCTCATCATAAGCGGGCAATTCACAGCGCAGGGGCTTGTCTTCGCGTTCGCCGAGGGCGTAACCAGCCTGGATCAAGGTCTGCACTTCGGAGCTGCCTTCATAGATCAGCGCGCCGCGGCTGTTACGCAGGTAACGCTCCAGATCATATTCATCGCTGAAGCCATACGCGCCATGGATCTGGATGGCCTGGTTGGCGGCTTCAAACGAGGCTTCGGTGGCAAACTTCTTGGCATACGAGGTTTGCAGGGTCGGACGCTGGCCGTGGTTCTTCATCCAGCCGACCTGCAAATAGAGCAGGCGCGCCACTTCGTAATCTTGCGCCATCTGGGCAATTTTTTGCTGGATCAGTTGATACTCGCCAATCGGCCGGCCAAAAGCCTTGCGCTCGCGGGCATAGGCCACACTGGCCGCCAACGAAGCGCGGATCAGGCCGGTCGCGCCCGAAGCGACGGTATAACGGCCGTGATCGAAGGCCGACATGGTGATTTTGAAACCCTCGCCCTGCTCGCCGATCCGGTTTTCGAGCGGCACACGCACATCCTGGAAGGCGATCCAGCCGGTCGAGCCGGCCCGCACACCCAGTTTGCCGTGCAGGTTGCCGCGCGTCACACCCGGGCTGCTCAAATCGACCAGAAAGGTTGAAAGCGCCTGGGATGGTTTCGCGGCCAGCAGGTCGGTGCGGGCTGTGACCAGGGCATAATCGGCCACACCGGCCAGCGAGATCCACATTTTTTCGCCGCTCAGGATGTAGGCGTCGCCGTCCCACAGGGCGAATGTCTGCATGGCGGCCACATCCGAACCCATGCCGGGTTCCGTGAACGCGCCGCAGCCGATTTTTACTCCGCTGGCGATCGGCGTCAGCAAACGCCTTTTCTGCTCTTCCGTACCCCATTGCAGCAGGCTCATCCCGCACAGGCCAGTGTGGACAGACATCGCCACCCGCAGGGCGGTATCGACCGCTTCGAGTTCTTCGCAGGCCAGGCCGAGCGCCAGGTAATCCATGCCCTGGCCGCCGTAACGAGTCGGGAAGCAGATGCCGAGGATGCCCAATTCGCCCATGCGTTTGAGCATGAACGGGATCGGCTCCTGCTTGCGGTCATATTCCTTGATGACCGGCGCGACCTCCTTTTGGGCAAAATCGCGCACCATCTTTTGAGTCATTTTGTGTTCGGGGGAGAGGGAAAAGTCCATGCGTCTATTATACCAAAAACCTACCGAACGGTAGGTAGGCTATAGAGCGGACTTTTAACGGATTCACGGATGGGAGAACGGATTAAATGGCAATTGACGGGGGGCTTTCACGGTAAAATTGAGAGAAGATGTAAGTCGAAAACCAGCCCTACTCGTCCTTCGGACACCCTCCCCAAATGGAATGGGACTGAAGTTCATCCCATTCCATTTGGGGAGGGCCGGGGAGGGGCCATTTCCGATAATCCATCAGAATCTATGCCACCCAAACGTTCCAACCCCAAAACCATGAATCGCGCGGGGGAACTGCGCCGCAACTTAACGCCCGCGGAGCAACGTCTGTGGGCTGTGCTGCGCAACCAGCAAATTGAGGGGGTTGGGTTTCGCCGTCAGCACGCCATCGGTAATTTCATCGTTGATTTCTGCGCGCCGCATCAAAAACTGGTCATCGAACTGGATGGCAGTCAGCACCTTGAGCAAGAAGAATACGATGCCGAAAGAACGGCTTTCCTGCAATCGCAGGGCTATCGGGTTTACGATTCTGGAATATGGATGTGATCAAAGATTTGCGCGGGGTTATCTCAGCAATTCAAAATGCGCTGAAAGATGAGCAATAAGCCCTCAAGGCAGGCGATTACAGGTAGAATTCGTCCAATTCTGCTCTTGAAAAATTACGCTGGAAAGAAAGCGCTATGCGACTCGAAGAACTCAATTGGATGGATGTCGAAGCCTATCTCGCGCAGGATGACCGCCTGATCCTGGTCATCGGCGCAACTGAGCAGCACGGGTATCTATCCCTGCTGACCGACGCCAAAATCCCGCTGGCGCTGGCTGATGCCGCCAGCCAACGGAGCGGGGTGCTGGTCGCCCCGCCGCTTAATTTTGGCGCTTCACCCTACTTCCTGGCCTACCCCGGCACACTCAGCCTGCGCGCTTCAACCCTGATGGACGCGGTCGAAGACCTGGTTCGCTCGGCCTACCAGACCGGATTCCGGCGCATCGCGCTCTTGAACGGCCACGGGGGCAACGCTCCGTGCAGAACCCGGCTGGCAGAAGTGGCAAACGATTTAGCGGGAATGCATTTAAATTGGTATGATTGGTGGCTGTCCCATTCTGTAGAAACGGTCGCCCAAAAACACGGTTTGAAGCCCAGCCATGCCAACTGGCTGGAAGCCTTCCCGTTTACCATCGTCGGTGACCTGCCGCAAGAGTCAAAAATCCCGCCCAGGGTTTCAGGGATCATGGATGCCAAAACCGCCCGCCAGGTGTACGGCGATGGCTCGTTTGGCGGGCCATACCACGCTGATGATGTCATCATGGATGAAATTTTCGAAGCTTGTCTGCAAGATATTTTGCAAATTTTACAATTCGATTGATTTTTTGTTTTCCAAGGAGCTTTTATGTCGCAAAAACCAAGTTTCAAACAAAAATTAAGTTACATGTTCGACAATATCATGGCCGCTGGCACCCCGGCCATGATCGGGATGCTGGCCCTGCTTTCGCTGGTGGTGGTCTTCGTGGCCGCCGCCATCATCAGCCTGTTCAGCATCAACCAACCCGGCGAAGAAGGCGCACTCTCGTTTGGCGAAGCCGCCTGGATGAGCCTGATGCGCACGCTCGACGCCGGCACCATGGGCGGCGACGCTGGCTTCGGCTTCCGCCTGGTGATGCTTCTGGTAACGGTTGGCGGTATTTTTGTGGTCTCCAGCCTGATCGGTGTGCTGAGCGCCGGGGTCGAGAGCAAACTCGAAGAACTGCGCAAAGGCCGCTCGATCGTGCTCGAAAACAACCACACTATCATTTTGGGCTGGTCTCCGCAGGTTTTCACCATTATTTCTGAGCTGGTCGAAGCCAACAGCAACCAGAAACGGGCCGCGATCGCGATTTTGGCCGAAAACGATAAAGTGGAAATGGAAGATGAGATCCGCGCCCGCATCGATGAGCTAAAAACAACCCGCGTCATCTGCCGCTCGGGCAACCCGATGGACCCGACCGACCTGGAACTGGTCAGCCCGCACACCGCGCGCTCAATCATCGTCATTCCTCCCGACAACGATGACCCCGACACCTTTGTTATCAAAACCGTGTTGGCGATCACAAACAACCCCAACCGGCGCGAAGAGCCTTATCACATCATCACCCAACTGCGTGATGAGAAAAGCCAGTCCCTGGTCAAGATGATCAGCACGCGCGACGATGTCAATGCGGTCATGATGGGTGAGTTGATCGCGCGGGTCACGGCCCAGACATCCCGGCTCTCCGGGCTTTCGGTCGTCTACACCGAACTGATGAACTTTGGCGGGGACGAGATTTACTTCAAGGAAGAGCCATCCCTCTCCGGGCGCACTTTTGGCGAATCGTTGCTGGCCTTTGAAGATTCGACGGTCATGGGCATTGGCCGCGCGAACGGCACAGTGCTGCTCAACCCCCCGATGGACTCCCGTTTCGAGCCGGGCGATAAAGTTATCGCCATTTCAGCGGACGACGATACTGTTAAACTTTCCGGGCTGAACACGCACCCGATTCAAGCTGCCGCTTTGCGCACGAATGGACATGCTCCCGCGCCCAAGCCCGAAAAATCCCTGTTGCTGGGCTGGAACCCGCGTGCCGGCATCATCCTGAAAGAGCTGGATGCCTACGTGGCCAAGGGTTCGGTCGTAACTGTCGTGGCCAATGATGAGCTAGAAAAGGATGTAAAAGCCTGCGCAAAACTCACCGCCAACCAGAAAGTCACTTTCCTGGCCGGCGATACCACCGACCGCGAACTGTTGGACTCGTTGAAAATAGAAGATTTCGATCACGTGATCGTTGTGGCTGACACCCACCGCTCTGTACAAGAATCGGATGCCCGCACCCTGGTCACCCTGCTGCACCTGCGCGATATCGCATCCCGTGACGATACACCCTTCTCGATCGTCAGCGAAATGCTCGACCTGCGCAATCGCGAACTGGCCGAAGTCACCAAGGTCGACGACTTTATCGTCAGCGACCATTTGATTTCGTTGATGACGGCCCAACTGTCTGAAAACAGCGCACTGATGGGTGTCTTCACCGATCTGTTCGACCCTGAAGGCTCGGAAGTATATCTCAAGCCGATCGAACAATACGTCGCGATCGGCGAGCCGGTCAACTTCTACACCGTGGTTGAAGCAGCCCGTCGGCGTGGAGAAACAGCCATCGGCTATCGCATTGAAGCAGAACACGATGATGCGAAAAAATCGTACGGGGTTTATACCAATCCGAAGAAATCGGCCCAGGCTGTTTTTTCAGCCGATGACAAGGTGATTGTGCTGGCAGAGAGCTAACTCCCAGCCGTGCCGTATTTTATATAACAAATACCCCGTCCGGGATTTTCCGGGCGGGGTATTCTTATTCCTATTCGCGCGAAATTAACCTGACAGCCCGATCATAAAACAAGTAGTCCCAGGTCCAGTTAATCAGCACAATCAGCCGGTTACGGAAACCGATCAGCCCGACCAGGTGGATCACCAGCCAGACCCCCCAGGCCAGGAAGCCGCGGAATTGCATCCCCAGGGTAACCGCCACGGCGGCGTTGCGTCCGATGGTGGCCATCATGCCCAGGTTGTTGTAGCGAAACGGCTTGAGCGGCTTGCCGCCAATTTGGGCCAGGATGTTGATGGCCGCGTGCTTGCCCTGCTGGGTCGCCACCGGAGCAACCATCGGCAAGGGTTTTCCGTCTTCTTCGAGATAAGCTGCATCGCCGATCACATACACATCCGGCTGGCCGGGCACCTGCAAAGTCGGCAAAATCTTGATCCGCCCGGCGTGGGCACGCTCCAGGCCAAGCTTGCCCATCAGGCTGGCAGCCTGCACCCCGGCAGACCACAATACCGTGCAAGTTGGGATGACCTCGCCAGTATCGAAGGTCAGGGTTTGGCCATCATAATTGGCTACTTTGGCATTCAAACGCACCTCAACTTCTTTGCGTTCAAGAGCGCGTTGCGCCGAATCCTGCAACTCTTTCGGGAAACCGGTCAGGATGTTGCCTGCGGCTTCAAGCAAAATGACGCGCACACTTTCGACATTGATATCATGGTAATCCTTGCGCAAGACCAGCCGGATCAGTTCCGAGAGCGCCCCGGCGCTTTCGACTCCGGTTGGGCCGCCGCCGACCGTCACAAAGGTCAGGAAGGCCTGTCGCTTTTCAAGATCAGGCTCAAGGGAAGCCCGTTCGAACATCCGCAAAACGTGGTTGCGCACCGTCACAGCGTCACTGACATCCTTGAGCGGCAGGGCGTTCTGCTCGAGGGAAGCGTTGCCGAAAAAATTAACTGAAGCTCCCGCCGCCAGGATCAGATAATCGTAGGGCACCTGGCCCTCTTCGGTCAGCACCTGCTTGCGTTCGAGATCCACACCCTGCACGCGCGACATCAGGAACGAAAAGTTCTCCTGGCGCTGAAAAATGGCCCGCACCGGATAAGCAATTTCGTGCGGCGAAATGCCGGCCGTAGCCACCTGGTAAAGCAGCGGCTGAAAAAGGTGATAATTGCGCTTGTCGATCAGCGTCACGCGAACAGGCTTTCCGGCCAGCCGTTGGGTGGCATGCAGGCCGCCAAACCCGGCGCCAATGATCACAACATGGGGAAGTTTTTCTTTCATAGTTACCAACCTTTGTATTGGATAATGTTTGTGATATTTATCTTATTCATTATAAAAGAAAACTTCTTATTTGTGAAGGATTACACAAGCATTCGATAATTCGTAGTAAAAAGACCATTCTCGTATTGTTTCAATGTCAAATTTGTTTTATACTACTGGGGTAATTTTCGTGTCGGAAATACCATAAAAGGAAAAACTATGTCCACCCCAAAACGATATCACCCCATTCTGGTAACCCTGCACTGGCTGATTGCCGCGCTGGTCATCGTTATGCTCCTGATGGGTTTCACCCAACTCGGCAGCACGCCCAATGACGAGGCAAAAATACAGATTTTGAGCCTGCACATGCCGATCGGGATCACCATCCTGGCCCTGACCATAGTGCGGCTCTTTGTGCGCTTCCTCACAAAAAAACCGGCTCCCGCCACGGCGGGCAACCCGCTGCTCGACAAAATTGGTGTTGCGGTGCATATCCTGCTCTACATTGCTGCGCTTGGCATGGGCATCAGCGGATTGGGAACCTCGGCCCTGGCCGGGTTGCCCGCGATCGTTTTTGAGCACACCGGCAGTTTGCCCCCCGATTTTGCAGTCTTTCCCCCGGCGATTGGCCACGGTTTCTTGAGCTATGTACTCAGCGGATTGGTTGCCCTGCACATCGGCGCAGCCCTGTACCATCAGTTGATCCGCCAGGACAACCTGCTCGCGCGCATGTGGTTTGGCAAGGATAAATGACGCGTTACCGCCCCTATTACGTCACCCTGCATTGGCTATCGGCTGTGCTCGTTTTTCTGGCTTTTTTTATTGGGCTGGCTTCGCTGGCGAATACGCCCAACGACGATGCAAAACTCCTGCCCCTGGGAGTTCACATCGTCCTGGGCGTTTTGATTCTTTTCTTAACGATGGCAAGGATCGTCGTCCGCTCGTTGATGGGCAAACCCGTTTACCGTATCGAACATCCAGCCTCCACCGGACGCAAAAAAATCCCCCTGCTCGACCTGCTCAGCAGGTACGTCCAGCCGTTGTTGTATCTTTTCACCTTCCTGATGGCTGTGGTTGGAATTGCCATTGCCCTTCCGACAGATCTGTTTTCGATCTTTTTTGCCGGGAGTGAAAAATCCCTGCCTGTCGATTTTTACATTTACCCGGCGCGCGCCTGGCATGGAACTCTATCCCTGCTATTGATGTTGTTAATCGGCCAACATATCCTGGCTTTTGTTTATCACCAATTCCTGCGCGGAGAGAATTTCATCGCCAGAATGTGGTTTCAGCGAGGCAAACAGCAGGAACGAACAATACCCGGTAAAATTTTTCACGAAGAAAACAAAAGCGCGCCTTAGCAGGCGCGCTTTTTCAACGAAACGATAGAAAGTATCAGCGCACGCGGCGCTTCCACTCTTCCTTGAATTGCAAATTACGCGGGGTATCGCCCGACTCAAGGGCCAGGAAGTCGGTCAGCAAGCGATTGAAGCGCGCCGAGTCATCCAACATCGGGAAGTGTCCCGTCTGCTCCAGTGGCAACAGGTGAATCATCGAAGGAGTCAGGTTGGGGTCCAGCATCGGCAAGCTAATCGCCGGGTCGCTCTGTCCGTACACCATCAGGCACGAAGTATTCATCGACAGCAATTTGCCTGAAAGGGTAAATTGTTCTGAATTATTGAAAGATTCGGTGATCGCCAGCGGGTCAGCGCGTAAGCCGTCGACCCGGGCAGGTTCAGTCTCCGGCGTTTTCGCCAACAACCAGTCGACCAGATTGGCGGGCGAGTCAGTCCGCAGGCGCGCGTTGACCGAGTTGATATCGACCGGGGCGTTCAGGGCCATGATCCTGTCTACGATATTGGGATGGCGCAGCGTAAAATGGAGCCCAATAACGGCTCCCAACCCATGCCCGACCAGGGCCACTTTGCCGATACCCATTTCTTGCAGGAACTGGTCAAGCAATGCGATCTGCTTGTCGAGCGAATAACGGTCTGGCTCACGAGCCGTATCGCCAAACCCCCACAAATCAACCGCATAAGCGCGAAAATTGGTGGAAGAAGATTGCAAAGCCGGAATCCAATATCGCCACGAGCCAACCCAGCCGTGTAAGAAGATAATCGGACGTCCACGCCCAATTACTTCGTAATGAACGATGCCACCATCCAGAAGAATCGCGCTCATTGCATCATCAACTATTTGCCGTATTTTCTCAAAACTTCAGTGACTTGTTGGGTTAGTTGGTCTGGCGCAAATGGTTTTAGCAGGTATTGTTCTGCGCCAACTGAAAGACCCTGTTCGATCTCTGTCTCCTGACCTTTGGCAGAGAGAAAAATGACCGGGATATGGGCAATCTCAGGTTCAGCCTTGATATTCTGGCAGGCCTCATAACCCGTCATCTTGGGCATGCGCACATCCAGCATGATCAAGTCCGGCTTGTGCTGTTTGGCTAATTCATAACCTTCCTGCCCATTGGCGCCTGTGATCACTTCATGACCGGCAAACCGCAGGGTAAATGCAATGAGTTCACGAATATCAGGTTCATCTTCAGCAATTACAATTTTCGCCATTACTACTCCTCATTCTTATCGGCTGGCACAGTGAAAGAGAAAGTGCTTCCTTCGCCGGGTAAGCCGGAACTTGTCATCCAAATTTGGCCATGATGCATTTCAACCAACTGAGACACAATCGAAAGCCCTAGCCCGGTTCCTGGCGTAGCCAACACCAGTGGATCTTCGCCGCGGAAGAAACGTTCAAAAACACGATCCTGGTCTTCAAGCGGAATGCCGACGCCGCTATCCTGAACATCCACCTGAATATCTTCGCCCTTGCTGTGGATGCGAATGGTGATATTGCCATCATGCGGGGTGTAATTATAGGCGTTGTCAACCAGATTGCCTACAATCTGGTGTATGCGGTCAGGGTCAACCAGCGCATACGGCAACTCGGGTTCGGCATCAACAACAATCGCCATCGATTTATTTTCTTCTTGAGAACGGCGTAATACGTCCGCAACTACTTCGTCTGCCACTTCACGCAAATCAACCGGCTGCAGGCTGAGGGTCACACGTCCGGTTTCGATCCGGGAAATATCTAGCAAATCATTGACCAAAATATTAAGGCGCTCAGTGTTGTTCTTAACAATTTCGAGAAAATGAAGCTGTCCTTCGCTTAATTGTCCAGCGGCGCCCATCAACAAAATGTCGACATAGCCACGAATGGATGTCATGGGAGTACGTAACTCATGGCTAACTGTGGCAACAAACTCTGATTTGAGCCGGTCTACTTCGACTTCATGGGTAATATCGCGGAAAATGGAAACCGTCCCGAGAAACTCATTTTGCCATAGAACCGGTGCAAGGTGGACGAGAGCAACCCGGCCATTATCGAGACTAAGCTGCTCGGCATAAGTTTCGCCGCCGTGGCTGGTTGAGTTTTCAGACCATTCGCGTACCGTTTGCATCCAGGCTTGGGAACTTTTACCGAACAACCCGGCAAAGTCCTCGAGCGAACGCCCTGCAATTTGAGCCGAATCAAGGTTGAGAATCTTGCCTGCCGATGGATTGGCAAAACTAATGGTATTGGATGAATTTGTAACCAGAACACCATCAGCCACCGCTTCCAGAATGGCCGTCTGACGGCTTGCTTCCATTTGCTGTGAACGCAGGTAGGAACCAAGTCTTTCGGCCTGGTCACGAATCAGTTCATATAGCTGGGCATTGTTGATTGCAATTGCCACCTGCGAGCCGATGGCTTTGACCATCTCAAGAGAATCTTCGTTGAAGAAAGATAAGCGGCGATGGAAAACCATAATTGCGCCAATAACATCTTCGCCCACAGTGAGCGGAGCGATGACAGCGCTACGATGGTTTTGGGACCCATGTGAAACAACCCAGCGCGGATCAGTGTAGAGATCCTCAACCAGGACGGGTTGGCGATTCTTTACCACCCATCCGGCCAGCCCTTCACCAACTTTCAACTTGAACGCGCTTTGGTGTTTCTTCAAATCCACCTGTTCAGTGGATTCAGACAAATAACCATAACCAGCCCGATAATGAAGCATGTTATCTTCGGCGTTGACTAACATGATCGTTCCCTGTTCAGCCCCAATCGCGTCATTGAGCAAGGCCAGAGTGCGGCTCAATGCGCGGTCAAGATCAAGGCTGGCAGAAACTTCCGTCAGGATGCGCAAGAGCGTTTCAGTGTTGCGCTGTTCACGTTCGAGTTCAGCCGTACGCTCAATAACGCGTTGCTCCAGCGTTGCTGCCATTTTCTGTGTCTCGGTAAATAAACGACCATTCTGGATCGCTACAGTAACCTGGTTGGCAAAAGTGCTCAACAATTCAATGTCGTTTTCAGAGTAGGCATTATGCTGGTAGCTTTGGGCCGAAATCATGCCAATTGTTTTATTACCTTGAATCATTGGCACGGCAAGAATCGAGTTTGGTGTGCCTTTTTCACCTACCGTAACCGCACCCTGACTATCTGCCTCGGCCGGGTTGAGGGTCAACATAGGTTCGCCAGAGGCAATTACCTTGCCACTCAAACCCTGTCCAAACGGCAGACGCACTCCGGTAATACGCTGACCCATATCGACAATATAAACGCCATCAACTTCATCGGCATCTTCATCGTGCAGGGCAATAACAAATGCATCGATAGGCATCAGCTTTGCAACCGCTTCGTGAATGGAGCGATAAACCTCTTCGGGATCGAGGCTTGAACCAATTTCAAAACTGACCTGATTTAATATCGATAACCGTTCGGCTGTAGCCAGGGTAGATTGATACAAATCGGCATTTTCGAGCGCAATGGCGGCCTGGTTTCCAAGCGTTCTGGCAATTTCGATCTCAGTGGATGAAAACACATGCCGCTCGTCAGTCAAAACCAGGATGGCATAGTTACTCTGGCTGCTAAAAACAGGCAAAATAAGCAGGGAACTGGCGCCCTCGATAATTTCCGCAAATGAGTGCAATTCCGGGTGGGCGATAATATTATCCACCACATAGACGGTTTGCGATTCTCGCAGTTCGGTTATCACCGGTGATGCTGGCAAAGCGCGATAAATAGATGGATGCTCATCTTCTTCAGGCAAAACAGCAACCAAAAACGATTTATCTTCACGGTCCAGCATCACAACCATGGCAGAATCTGCGCCCAGAGCCATTATCAAATGGTTAGCGGTCAGGCGCAAAACCTGGTCGGCGTTAAGAGAACCACTTAAATCTGACGAGAACTGATTCAACAGGGTCAGGCGCTTGGACCGTTCATCCAGCTCAGATGTGCGCCGCAGGCTGTCCTCAAACAAATTGGCATTATCGAGAGCGACCGCTGCCTGGCTGGCAAACGTCGCAGCGAGTTGGATTTGCTCGTTGGTGTAATAGTATGACTCTGTTTTTTCAAGGGCGATCACGCCAATGACCTTGCCCTTAACCATGATGGGAAGCCCCAGCCAGGATAAGTTTTTGGCCTCAACCAGGGATGGGAAACGCGAATCTGAGCGAACATCGCCAACCGAAATGGCTTGCCCAGATTCGATCATTTGTTTAATCAAGATGCTGTCTTCAACAGATACCATCAGGCCCTTGCGGTCTTCTGCATCGCTAAAACCGCGCGCTTCCGTAACAATCATTTGATTTTCTTCCCTGATCCACAAAATGGCTGTGTTGTAGGCAATGATTGTACTAATGCGGTCAAGCAAGGATTCAATCAATTCATCGCGATTGAGGGAAGAACTAAGAGCTGTCGCAACCGAATTAAGGGCTTGTAGTTGTGCAGCGCGTTCCTGTGTCGCTTGCACCAAACGGACATTTTCAAGGGAAAGCGCAACTTGCTGGGTAAGCGAAGATAAAATTGCTTCGTCATCCTGGCTAAAGGCGGCAGTAGTGTTGAAATTATCAAGGATCAGAATGCCCACATCGCGTTCATTGACCTGAATCGGAACAGCAATGCTAGATACGGGCAAGCGTCCACCAGTGGCTTTGCGATAGAGCAACAAACTATCAGCTGATAAATTGTAATCGGATGTGAAATTGACTTCGTCAATTATTTGAGCACGGCGGCTGGCAAAAACACGCCCAGGCAAGCCTTCTCCCATTCGATAAGTAATTTCCATTGTGCTTTCATTGTCCACATAATTTATTGCGGACTTTGGAACAAGCTGTTCATCTACTTCATCCCACAGCAAGACAACACCAGCATGAGCAGGGGAAACCACCCGTAAAGCGCTTTCGAGCAGAGACTTTAAGATTTCAGCCGGGTTAAGTCCACTCAACTTTCGGCTAAAGTCCAGCAATAGGTTAACTTCTTCGAGACGCTGTCTCGTTTCGCTCAATAAGCCGATGTTTTGTATGATGATTGAAAGTTGCCTGGCAATCTGGACATAAACCTGCTGGTCATCTTTTGTCATCGCGGGCATTGGCTCAAAATCAGTTGCCAGAATCGCGGCCACAGTCTCGTTGTTCACCACCAAAGGCAGACAAATAAATGACTTGGCTTTGAGCGCCGTCAGAAATGGCGTATCATGCCAGATCTCATCTTCATCCAGATTTGCCGAAATAAGGGTTTCACCAGTTTGAATACAAGAGCGCAAAGGGTTTCGCTGACCAAACATGGCATCAGGGTTGACCCCGCGCGGCACCCTGCCAAGCAAGTGAATAATCTGCGGACCCTCAGATGTGTCTTTCGCCACAAGCGACACAGACATATCAAAGCTAAATAAAATCTGCTGTCCAAGAGTGAGTAGGGCAGAATTCAAATTAGCTTGACGGCTGATCGCTTCAGTAAGGTTGAGGCCTGCGCGAATATGGAGCGCGCGCTGGTTGAGATAATTAATGGCGATTGTTTGATCAAGGTCTTTGTTTAAGAGTACAGGCAAGTTTCGCTGACTAAAACCTACCAGGCTTTTCTGACGCTGGACTTCGGCAGATAAGCTTTTTATTTCGCCAGCATAATCAGCAAAGCGCGTGGCATTACTAATGGCAACCTGGATTTGAGATGCAAATATCTCAAGAGTCTCCATCGTGGTAACATCCGGCCTTTTACCATCTCTTGGAGAATCAACGCTGATCAACCCTAGAGGGTTGTCTTCCGAATCCAAAACAGGAACCAGCAACAAATCTTCAGGATGCCAAGCATTTGGTGATTCGCTGGCTGCATCCATCAAGGTCACCAACTGAACATCGCTTGAGACAATTGGAGTACGGTCATGGGGAATGAAATAAAGATTGCCACGTTCAAATTCGGGTCGAAGTAACTGAGCCAGGCTGGACCAGGGTTGCTGATGCGCCTGCAATGCCGTAAATGTCGCTTCAGAAACGCCCACCGCGGAAGTGCGCTGCAAAAGCCCGGTTTCAGAATCATATAAACTGATTAAGATTACATTGAACGGGGTTGTGCGCTGGATGGCCTGGGCAACCATATTCAATGTCTCAGCCAGCGGCTGGTTAAGCCCCAACCTTTGTGATACGTCAAACAATGCACTCAAAGCATCAGCACGGCTACGTAGAGCGTCTATGCGTTGTCGCTGTTCTCTCTGCCGTATTGCATTGGATATTGCAATCGCAGCTTGAATACCCAGGGTTCGAAGCGTATCAACAAGCGATTCGTCTAACGGGTTAGCTTTGGAAAAATGCAGCTCAATCAAACCAAAAGTTTCGTCCTGGTAAACGATCGGCACCAATAAAGCTGATTGAATGCCAGGGTGCGGCAATTTCAAAGCCTCATTTTCAGAAGCATCCAATAACAATGGTTCATGAGCCAACGAAATTGATGGATCTTGCCAAATCAAGTCAGATTTGGGTGTATGGCCAAGATACATGGAAATCGAAACAGGTTGTTGCTCTTCTCGTTGATCATTTTCATCAAAAAACAAGACCGTACCGCAATCAGCCCGTGTAATCTTAAGGCTTTCATCATAAACCAGGCGCAACAATTCTTTCAAATCAGTGGTTGCATTTAGCTCGCGAGCTATGCGGCTAACATGAATTACCTGTTCGGCCTGCACATGCAGCATTTTGCCAGATTGTTGTGTATAGCGCGCGTTTTCAATAGCCACAGCCAACTGACTACCAATGATGGTCGCCATCTGCAAATCATAATTGCTGAAGAGTTCTGTTACCCTTGCCCCAAACATCAACTCGCCTATCCCCTGTCCGCGCACAACCAGTGGAATGACAATACAAGACTCAACTTTTAAGCGGCGGACAAAAGTGCGATACAACGGCAAAACCCGGCGATCCTTGGAGAGATTCCCGGAAACAAACGCGCGCTGACTCCCCGCAACGGTTTGATGAAAAACTGCGGGCTTGACGTTGATCTTGGCCAAAGGACCAGCCTCATCGGCATCCAAGCCATAGATAGAATCCAGATGAGCACGCATAATACCTTCATGCTCATCGAGCAGAAAGAGGGCTGACATATCTGCATGCAAAAGTTGGGAAGATTCCAAAATGGTGAAACGCAGAATTTCATCCAATGTTGCAGAAGAGCTCACCAGACTGGCCAAGCGGCGCATCGCTTCTGAGCGTTGATTCCTTTGGCGAGCCTGCTGTACCAGCAACGCGTTATCAATCATCGCCGCAACCTGGTTTGCCACCAGGTTAAGAAGTTGCAGTTCTTCTTGGTTAAGTTGTAAATAGCCTTGCTTATGATTCGAGAGCTGCAAATAACCCAGAAAGCGCCCCGTTGAAACAAGGGGGATCAAGGTTGTATCGCGCATACTGGCGGCCTGCGCCATATCCCGCATTCCCAGTTCTTCCCAAATCGGATCTGACGAAGCATCTGAACTGGAAAGAATATCCTGGCTTGAAATAAGCTTCTCAGCCTCGCTGCCTGGGCGGATAATCGCTTTATAAATATCGACAAACTGGTTCGAAAGACCAAAGAAAGGGGGTTGCCCTTCCAACGAACGACGTTGTTCATCGTATAACAAAAAGCCGAGTATATTGACATTGAACAAGGGAGACAAGCCCTCGACCAAACTGGCAAACAAGGCCTTAATATCGTGAAGCGAGCCAACCGACTGCGAAAGTTTCGTCAGCCCAAGCAGTTGGGATGTCCATTTTTCTTGTGTTTCGTACAAGTACGCATTGCGGATGGCAACAGCTGCTTGACCGCTGACCATCTTTAAAATGAGAACATCATCTTGCGAAAACCCATTAACCGGCACAACACCAACTTCTAAAATACCAACCTGCTGCCCGCCTGTTTCCAGCGGCAGACCAATATAAGATCCCATAGGAGGCACAGATCCGCCTGACAAATCAAATCGAACAGAAGATGCCATGCGCGTATTTTCAATCACCAGCTCGCGTTTTTCTGAAACAATATGTTTGCCGTAATCGCCGAACTGGCTATCTTCTCCCAAAACAACCCGGCGCGCTGCCCCATCTGTGCCACTCATTCGATAAGTGGCAAATTTTCCCATACTTTCATTCCAAACCTTTAATTCCAAAAAGTCAGAAGCAACCAACTGCTCAACGTGGGTGAGAATGGACTGGATGGTGGACCCAAGGCTAAGATCTGATGTGACAGCCTGCCCAAAATCAGCTACGGTTTTGAGCGCGTTTTCAGAAAGCCCATCCTGACTGCCAACAGAGAGGGCGCTTTTTGCCAATCGGATACTAATTAAGATCGATGAAATTGTTCCAGGAAGCGGGTAAGAAACCGCATCGACCAACCTGCCATTAATTGAAAAACGCGCCTGACCTTGGGCTGCGCATATTTCAAGAAAAATTTCACCTGGCCGCACACGGCGGCCTATCCTGTCGAGGCTTGGTTGCTCCCCTTCTGCCAAGTCAAACCATTCTCTGGCTGTTTCGTTCACATAAGTAATACGCCCCCCGGCTTGAACAATTAGAACGGCATCTTCATGCTTTTGTATCTGGGCAAGGGCATGTTGCTGCACTGGTTGTGTCTGAGCGGGTCTAACTCGTGGAACCATGCGTAGAATAGACCAGACCGATAAAACAAAAACCAGTCCAAAAATAAGCAAACCTATACCCCAGGCAAAAGATTGCCCTTCCAACATTTGATATTATCCTTTTACCACATTGGAAGCGTCTTGACGACGAGCCTCGGCAGCCAATTCGGTAATCTCACGAATATCAGCGAAAGATTGCTGGGTCGGCATCACCGTTCCAATTGCCAAGGTCATCAGTGGGAATTTTTCGGCCTGCCCATCTGCACCAGGGGCCATAATGTAACCCTGTTGGCGATCCATAAAGTTGTAATGGGTTTGAACCTGTTCGGCAAAGCGACTTTTTAACCCGGCAATGATGGCGGGAGTGGCGCCTTCTGTACTGATAATGACAAAGTTATCGCCGCCCGCATGACCGATAAAATCAGCAGAAGTGCCCAACTCATCAAGGACTTCGCCAATCAACATGCCGGTAAAGCGCAAAACATCGTCGCCTGCCACAAAGCCATAAACATCCTTGAAAGCCTCAAAATTGTTGATGCGGATATCAAGGTATGACCAACCTGTTTCCCGAATGATCTTGCGAAGTTGCTCTTCGATTAAGCGCCCGGCAGGTAAACCAGAACGCGGATCAGTGAGGCTCTCACGTTCGGACCGTCGAATAGCACCCTGTACGCGAAGTTTCAACTCTTCGATATCAAAAGGTTTGGTAATGTAATCATCCGCACCCAACTCCAGGCCTTGCAGCCGGTCGCTGCGTTCATCTTTCTGAGTCAGAAAGATGACCGGAATGTGGCTGGTTCGAGTATTGGTGCGCAACGTGCGACAAACCTCGTAACCATCAATATCCGGCAGCATAATATCCAGCACTATCAAGTGAGGCAATACCTGACGTGTTTTTTCCAGCGCTTCTGAACCGCGCATGGCAACATCCACGTCATAGCCCAAGCCTGAAAAATATATCTTGAGCATGTTCGAGATGTCTACATCATCTTCTGTAATCAGCAGGCGGGCTTTTCCCATAAAGAGCCTCCATCAATTTTGGCGCCGCTGGCGGGCGTATGCAGCGTTACGGCGTATGATATCAATTGTTTCCTGGGTAACTTCTTTCTCAAAAGAACGGAAGCCACTCAGCCGAAAACCATGTTTGTTAGCAATTGCGTAAATCTCTTCGACACGAGCCCGGGAAATATCTTTCCCAAGTGTGTAATCTTCGAAACGACCCTCAAGCGCCAGAGCGATGGTTTCTGCCATACAGGCATATGCTTTTCCCGGCGGGAAACCAAAGTTAAAGTGAAAATCGACAGGTCCTGGCACATCCACCATTCCGCCGTCAATAACAAGTATATCGTCTCGCGCTGCCGCCACCATTGCAGATACATCGCGGGGTCGGGCTACATCACAAACAACACTACCCGGCTGTAGATGCTCAGGGCTAATCACATCATGCACGGCGCTGGTCACTGTCAATATCAACTGAGCACGTGAGAGAACATCCATTGTTGTGCTGGTATAAAGACGCGCCTTTGAATGACCTTCGATTTTTTCGCGCACAGTTTCAAGAGCATCAATGCGGCGACCTATTAAGTATAACTCACCTACGGCATCTGCGAGAAGTTCTGCACAAATTTTCCCTATAGTCCCGGTTGCGCCAACAACAGCAGCAGTTGCTGATTGGATGGGAATGTCCATGACACGGGCAGCTTCCTTTATCGCGTCCACCGCAACCGCTACAGTATAAGAATCTCCTGTCGTAACCGGAACACGAAGCGACTGCGCAATAGTAATGCCTGAATCACCAACGACCGAAGTAAATGCGCCCAGCCCAAGAATTTTGGCACCAAGTTTTTCAGCCATGCGCCCGGTTTGGACAATTTTATGATACACCATTTTCTCGGGCAATTCCAACATTCGCCGAGGTGTATACGGACAAGCAATAAGCCAGCCTTTAATTTCTTTACCAGTAGCCTGCGAAGTAATCCCATCAATTTGAGAGAGATAAACCGGCGGAAAAAAAGTTGAAAAAAAATCTATTTGGCCTTCACTTAAATATTTTCCCAGCAGGGGATATTTCCTACTGACATCGCGTTTGGGGTCAATAGGGTGGATGATAAATGCGAAAGTATCCATGCGTTACCAAGACTCTAAATCCTGTTGTTTTTGGTAAAGCACTTTATGTTGGCTTGAGCTTTTCATTTTATGGTGATCGCTATCCTCAAATCGGACATTCTTATCGATCACACGTCGCTCTTTGGATGCCGCCAAAACCACGTCCGATTCTATTGTGCGGGCAGGGTAAACGATCATACCTGCACCAATGCGACAGTTATGCCCAACACATCCACCCAGCACCGGACGGTTGGATGGTTTCAACTGGTCGTTTCCATCCAGCGCACGGATCGGAGCTGGGATGAGATTGTAATCAGTAAAAGTGGAGCCCGCGCCAATAAACGTATTTCGGCCGACAACACACATTTGCAAACAGGTATTTTGAGCAACCATCGAGTTGTCCATGATGGTGGTCATAAACAAAGCTGCCTTGAAAGGCAGGAATGTGCCATCCCCAACCACTGAAAGCATCAATTGGCTATCTTGCGAGACATTGACATTGTTCCCAATAATACAGTTTTCAATCACTGCGCCAGCATCAATATGAACGTTATCCCCAATCGTGGTCGGCCCATAGATCATCGCCCCTGGATGAATAACGCAATTTTTGCCGATCTTCACCAGTTCAGAGCATTCTAAAACCTGGCAACCTTCATAAATCGCAGTACCGACAACTTTTAGTTTAAAGGCCAGATCATCTGCAAGCCGATTTTCAAAACGATTTCCTCGCTTGAACAGACCAAATACCACATCAGCAATATATATGTGAACCCAGGTATCGATCGCCAGCATTGCGCGCAAAGGAACCTGGAAAACCAAATCGCCGCGCTCGCCGGCCATGTATGATGGGATATGATAATAACCGACTTCACGAGACTGCATGTCGATCACTAACGGATCCACATCCGCGACAGGGCCGCGTGGGTAGTACCACAAATCTGCCAGGTATAAATTCCCGGCAGGTGTATAAGAGACAGAAAGCGGCAAAGCATGTTCACGAAAAGCAGGATCATCGACCGAAAATGCGGCCCGTACCGGGCGGTTTTTTCGCACAGCCAGCCGGATAAACTCATCAATATAATACTGATCGAAAAACAAGTTATCGCGATAAACCAACATCGGCTCCTGCATTTGCGGCAAGCGCGCGTTCGATGGAAGTTCCAACTCGCGCGTCACATAAGGAGCCAGGGCATTACGTTGCAACAACCATAGCGGCTGATTTTGGATACGCAAATCGCGCGCGGGTTCATTGAAGGGCGAGATCGGTTTTTTTGCCTGTAAAATTATCTTTAACATGGGTCACCCCAGGGGAGTCTTATCAATCAAAATAACACACTGTGAATCACCTGCCGCACAGCAACTTGTTTCCTGAACATGGAATATCTTACCACCACTCGCCCAGTATAACGCCTCCTGCAACAAACCGACAGCAAGATCACAAGACGGCAGTTCAGTTTTCCTTCCCCAACAAACCGGGCAGCGCTCAATGATCCAGAATAGGTGCCGGTCATTTTCGTCGATGCGGACTCGCTGATCACTATGTTTATTGAAAATATCAGCAAATGCATTCGCGCCCACCCGCAGCTTGGTTTTCAAAGGCAACAGGCGGAACGCCAAATCTGTGAGACCAAAAAGCGGGCCGAATTCGCGCAGTCCATGCTGAAAACAGGCCCGTCCGATTCGAATTGACAGTCCACGCCCCCCTTGAGGCCCATACTTCAACGCTAAAGCCGGATGCAAAGCAGAAACCATCTCAAAAGGGAATTCAAGCCTGCTATTGGATGCCGGATAGTTTTCAATGTACTGGCTGCCACCGGGAATCGACATCAAGAGTGCAGACATACCGGGCCGCCCTAAGATCTCATCGCCAGAGAAAAAAAGCATCTGACCCATCTGGTTTGGATAATAATATTGAGGCGCGGAAGGATTCATCCTTCTTTTTTCTCTTCTTCATCGAGAAATATCTTGAGTGTCTCAGTAAACTCTTTCGACATATCAAGCATCACAAAATGCTGTGCGCGCTGCCAAAAAACGATCTTTGCCTTGGGGATGCCCTGTAAGAGTGGCTGCCACTGATTCGGATGAACGATATTGTCACGGCCACCGTAAATACCCATTGTCGGTATTTGGATCTGGGAAAGCAATGGCCGCAAGTCTGTGCGGCGCAAAGATGCAATACTGCGCAGGAAAGACTCCAGGGTCGTGCTGGAAAGGTCACGATCCATCATTTGCGGGAACTGCGGATCAGCGCAAATAAAAGGCGCTGCCACTTTTATTCCACCCCGAAATGCCCACATCATATTAAAAAGCATAAAAGCAACAAAACGATAACCCGCCAGCTTAAGCGGCGGGGCCAAGGATGAGCCAACAATTGGTGAGCCGACAACAACAACCTTACTGACTCGATGAGGAAATTGAATGGCCACCGATAAACTGACGGTGCCTCCCATGCTGTGCCCGACCAGAGGAGCATCGGCAATCCCCAGGCGATCCATGAACTGATCAACCAGGCTGACAAAATCTTGCACAGCATAGGTATCACGCTTTTTCCCTGATTCTCCAAACCCCCAAAAATCAAGCGCATAAGTACGATAGGAACGGCCCAGGTAGGCCATTGTCTCTTGCCATAGTCCCCAAGAACCTAGCCATCCATGAAGCAAAATAACTGGGCGGCCGCGCCCATATACTTCATAGTGAACTATTCCCTGGTCAGTAGTAATCGATGACACGGCAGCATTCTATTGGTTATTTTTCGTTGTTTTCCATCTCTGCCAGAATGCTATAAAGCAGTTCGAGCAGGACGTTTTTAACAGTGTTTTTATCTGTGGCTACGCACGGAAGCAACTTAACTTTGTTGTCAAGACGCAAGGCATGGCGCATATCATCCAGTTCCCAGGCATCATCAACATCTTGTTTGTTTGCCGCAACGACATAGGGGGTCGGTGCATAAGCGCGAAATGTCTCAAGAATGGAGCGCGCTTCGCGGAAGGTTTCAGGCCGGGTGCTGTCAATCATGACAATAAAACCTAGCATACCTTCTGAAAGGATCTCCCACATGAAATCAAAACGCTTCTGGCCAGGAGTGCCAAAAAGGTAAAGCACTAAATCCTCGTCTACAGTAATACGGCCAAAGTCCATTGCCACTGTAGTTGCCTGTTTCACGGCTCTTTCAGAGTCAGATGAAATTTTGCGCTCGGTGGCAACAACATCGATTTCGCTGACCGAACGGATAAATTCCGTTTTGCCAGCGCTGAAAGGGCCTGTCACGACCATTTTGACCGTTTGCATAATTACTTTTCCTTCAAAATGATGATTATATCGAGCGAATACGAGTTATCAAGCGATTGACCAATGACTTTTGTTCTTCTTTGTTTTGAACCGGGATATTCGGCCTGGCCCTCTCTTGGACAGGGGCAGCACCTTCAGGCCGCATAATTTCGACCAGACCAGCTTGGATAAGCCCATAGACAATGCGGCGAATTTCCATATCATTCATTTTTGCCGCAGATGCAATTTGCTGAATCGTATTCTTCGGATTGATATAAGAAACCACCCGCCACTCTTCAACACTCAAATTCATCTTTTGCATATTGGAGCCGGGGCGTTCAGTAAAATGCAGGGCCATCTCAAGGCTTGGAATTTCGTCCTGTAATTGTTCGAACTCACGCAACTGACGTGCGCCTTCAATGATCAGGTTTTCCAGATCCAGGCGCACAGTAATGCGATCTTCCGGCGGCATCATGTCATTTTCAAAACGGAAAAAGCCCTCGACCCAGGTAAACAGGCGCCTAACACTATCTGTAAAATAACCCTGAAAAGCAGACAGAATGTCATCCTGCGTCATGTGACCAGAATTGATGAGCAGCAAGCCAAGTTCTTTGTCGGAAACATGTGTTGCGCGCAACTGTATTGCCCTGAGTTGACCGGTTGTCAGACGATTCGACTTATGCAAAATAGCCGCAAGGCGATTATCTTCTTGTCCAATTTGGGCATAGGATAATTTGCCATCACGAAAAAATACCCTGGCGACTTCGCTGGGGCCTTCAATCACCAAAGTGCCCGTCTTGTGGGCCAGGTTGATCAAATTCAACAATTGGGTGACCGTAAAATCTCGAAGATTGCCCCGAAGAGCCATACGCATCCTCTGAACCCGATTATTTGGGCTATTAAAGTGTAATGGAGTGATTATACATGCAAGGGATATATGCGTCAAACATTGCAAAGCAGTTGGAAGGTTCCACCACCTTTCGGTGAACAATAGATGAAGTAGAATTCACACTACTATTGAAGCAAAAATTTACCGTTATTGTCGAATAAATTCACAAGAAAACCAAAAGAATGGAATTCTGTTATGGCGCATCGTAGCATGATATGGATCCTTGGCACGCTACTGACCATTTTGCTCTTATCTGCCTGCGCAAATGGAACCCAAACCCCAAATCCTGCCGGGGTTGATATGCGCTTTCGTGAATTCTATGATCTGCAAGGTGGCAGCGACTTATTGGGCGGCCCGGTTAG